>CAZNBU010000355.1:0-4097 GCA_964571035.1 uncultured Planctomycetaceae bacterium
CCAGCGGGCGCGAAGACTTCGGCGCGCAGCTTGTCACCGGCCAGCCGATCGACCGCTACGCCTTCCGCGTGCCGCCGCTGCGCAACGTGGCGTTCACCACGCCGTACATGCACAACGGCGCGTTCAACACTCTGGATGAAGTGATTCTGCATTACCGCAACAAGGGCCCGCATTCGCAGGCCTACACCGGCCAAGGGCTGGTCCAGCAGGAGCTGATCCCAACGCTGCTGCCCGTGGCCCCGGTGCTGCAGAACCTCAGCATCCCGTTCACGTTCATCCCGGACGATTTCACAGCCAAAGAGATGGCTGACCTGAAAGCGTTCCTCGAGTCGCTGACCGACCCGCAAGCCATAAACCGAACCCAGGAAATCCCACCAGCCGTACCTTCAGGCCTACCCGTAGACCGCGGATAGCACGGCAGGGGTCCCCAAGGAAGGGGTCTGGCTCCAATTCGGCGCCGCGCGCTTTTTGCGGCGCTGAATTGGTGCCTGACCCCCTCCCGCGTGCGAGCCACGGCTCACTCATCCCGAACCTTCCTGGGCCGGCCGCGCGCGCGGAGTGTGGACTCCAGGCCAAGCCGGTCGGCTGTACGCTGACGCCACCTCTGCTCGCCGAAGGGGCTGCCTCGGATGACGGACTGCCGAACCTGCTCCAGCTCGTCGGGTTCTTCGGCACGATTGACGAACCGAAGCCAAGGCTCCGGGCGAGGCGTAGGCCCAACCACAAGCCAGTCCTCGATGGGGCGGGGGTCTGGCTCCAAGGGGTCTGGCTCCAAGGGGTCTGGCTCTTTTTCTGGCGGCTGTTTGCCAGAAAAAGTGCCTGACCCCCTCCCGGAGCCAGAGAGCCGGCCGCCCCCGGAAAAAGGGTCAGGCACCGTGCCGGAGCCAGACCCCTTTTCCAGCCGCGCATACGCCGCGGCGCTGGAGAACCGCCACTCCTGCGCGCGGGCCACCATGCCGGCGCGAACGGGGTTGCGCTCGACGTAGCGAAGCACGGTAAGGAGGTGTTGATCTGACTGGGCAGGAAAGCACTTGTAGCGCCCCTGCCACACGTGGCCGGAGCCCTTGTAGTGCCGGTGATAGCGGCGAACGTGGCAGGTGGTGACCCACTGCATCCAGGCTGGCAGATCGCCGTCGCGGAAGGGCCAGAGCACGAGGTGGAAGTGGTTGGTCATCAGGCACCAGGCCAAAAGGCGCATGGGCGTGCGCTCGCAGGCCATCGACATGATGCGCAGAAAGGCGGCGAAGTCGTCTTCTTTGTGGAAAACGTTGGCCCGTCCGTTGCCTCGGTTGATAACATGGTAGCAGTACCCACCAGGGACGATCCGAAGAGGACGAGGCATGCCAGCAAGTGTACAGAACAGCCAAAAGGAGGCAACAATAAGTAGCCTGACCCCTTTTTAGTTCCGGGGAAAAGATTAGACGGTGCGGTCTTCGCCCAAAAGTCTGTCCCGCCTAAGTTCCAAAAGCATGGCCTTCTGCAGGGTGAAAAGGTCGAAGACGTAATAAAAGCCCTTAAGAGGGGCGACCTTAAAGTAGAGGCAATGCCTGTTGATTAAATCACAAAGGCTGGTCGTACATATATAGTAAATACGAGGTCAGCCTACGCGTTGAAACAGGCCGGATTTGACCGAAATACGTGGCGTGTCAGGAATCGCACTGGTATGAAAGTGTACGAAGACAGGGTTGCAGACCAACTGAAAAAGAACGAGTTGAAGTGGGGAGAGGGCGTCATTGAGCCCGTTTTGCAATGAGCTATGTAGCTAACGGTCGAGAACGTTTGATTCGTCGCGCGGACCTGCCTCAACCGCTGCCGGGCGCGCCGAGCCCTTTGTTTGTCGGAGATGAGCACAGGGTTCTGCTCGCCTATTTTGCCAAAGACGATGACGATGTGTGCGATAGCGAAGGCGTTGTCGAGCCACAGCTTATTGAACCGAACGCTGTTGATCAACTTGTCGCGGTTTGCGCGATGGACTACTACGCGGTGCAGTCGGAGCCATTCCACTGGGAATCATTGGAGCGGCATCCTCTTCGGGATAAAGGCCTTCGCCTTTGTAGTGTATTCGAACTTAAGGCGTCAAGTTGGAACGCCGAATTGGCGCCACCTGACAAGGGCCTGCTGAATCCACGCAAATTTGAGCGTTGGAAGCATATGATGTTCGTGTTTCATGACTCAATTTTCGAAGTTGTTTGTCGTAATCTTCGCAGTCAGGCTTCCAGAACCGGCGCTAGGGAAGCCATACTGCGCGAGTTTTTCCAAAGCCGCTAGCCGTAGTCGGTGGCCCTCAATGTCCCGGCAACATTTCGGGTCTTTGTTTAAACCGCGTAATCACCAGCGCCCGGTTTTGGCGCAGCCCATGGCGTCTCTTTCTTTGGGGTACGCTATGGAACGCGGAACTGCCCTTGCCTCGAACCTCGCCAACAGCTCAACAACGTTCACCGCCAGCGCAGTAGCAAATGAACCCGGGCGCCCTTCGGGCGCCCGGGTTTGTTCTGAGCTTCGGTTCCGTGGCCTATGCCGCTTAGGATCCACAGCTTGCCGTCATGGGCTACTCTTGGGCGGCGATTTCTTGCCAGTACTCGGCTGGCATGTCCTGGGCTAGCGCTAGTGCCCCGTTGGCTCCGGCGTATACGGGCTCTTGCACCCTGGTTACTTTGCCTCCGCCCAGCTCGTTCAGCTTGGCTTCCAGGGCGCGATCTAGGCCTATGATCTGGCTTCCTCCGCCCGCCAGCAGGACGTTCTGGCGCAGGCTGGCTTGGAACTCGGGGTCGTAGTCGGCGATCAGATTGTGCAGCTTGCCTACGATCTCGGGGACAATGCTTTCCACCGCGCCGCGCATCTGGTCGGTTACGTCGAACTCGGTCGGCACGCCGCGCACCGGCAGGGTTACCCTGATCGGCTGATCTACGCGGGCGAGTGCCGCGTGGCGCTCCTTGATCTGCTTGATCATGTTCACGGTGAAGTCGGCGTCCGGAAAGCTGGCTTTGATCAGCTCGAACAGCTTGCGGTCAACGGCGTCGCCGGCTGCGCTTACGGTTACCTGGTCTTCGGGCGCGGGCAGGCTGCCGTGCATGCGGCACAGGTCGGTGGTGCCGGCGCCGATGTCCACGACCAGCGTGTCAGCCAGCATCTGCAGGCCGTAGGCTACGGCGAACGGCTCGCTGCAGATCATGACGCAGTCGAGCACGCCGCGGGCGGCTTCGATCAGCAGCTTCTGCGAGTGAATGCTTGCCTGCGCGGGGGCGCCGATCACGCCGTACACAAGCTCGTCGGCGCGGGGCTTGGCTAGGGATACGACGTGCTCAAGCAAGTCGTGGACGGCCTGTTTGGTCTTGTCGGCGTCGCGGTTGAGGGCGGTGTCGAGGTCGCGGTACTTGACCGCGCCCTTTTCCATGGGGCGGTAGACGTCGCAGGAGTGCTTGTTGCGCCAGGCTTCGGCGCCGAACAGGCGGTCTTTGCCCAGCGCCTTGCGGGAGATCAGGTCGCGGGGGTAGGCGACGATGGAGTCCACCGTGGCGCGCACGCCGTTGGAGGCGGTGACTGCCGCGTGGGAGGTGCCGAGGTCGATGCCGACGAACAGCACGCCTTCAGTCGGTTTGGAAGCGGGAGCGTTGTGGTTGGGGCGCATGGCGATCTCCGGAGTCTTCTGCCGAAAATCGACAATTGGGCGCGTGAGTATTTAGGGAAATTGGTTCGTATCGGGGGTGTTGGGTGCTTGGTGTTGGGTGTTGGGTCACCAAGGTCTGCCGCCGTAGACGTCGTGGCACCCATTGCAGGCTTTGTCTACTTCGGACTGCGCTGTTCTGGCGGCTTTGGGCTCGCCGCTGTTGGTGGCGCGACGCAGGTCTTCGGCGGCTGTCTTCAGCGCGGCGGCCCACTGCTTAAAATCCTGCTTGTCGCGGATGGGCGCGCCGTCCTTGTCTACGCCGCCGTAGCGGGTGATGTGCGGGATGGACTCCACGAGGCGGTCGGCGGCTTTGCCGGCGGTTTCGTAGGAGGAGGTGGTCTTGAGTTCCAGCACCGCGGCTTCCATGGTTCGCATGGTCTCGCGGAACTGGCGGTCCTCGACGGGTTGCGACTCAGGTGCGGGCGCGGGT
>CAZNBU010000356.1:0-4096 GCA_964571035.1 uncultured Planctomycetaceae bacterium
CCGGCAGTGATACAAGCTGGCGTATCCAAGCCAGCGCGAAACCTGTGACGACCGGTCAAGCCGGCGCGCGAACACGCTGCGCCGGCGGCTGAAGTGGGAACCAGGCATTCTCAACGGCAACGGAGTCAAACCCAAGGGAATGCACTGGCGCACGTTCTGGCGGCTGCAAGCCCAGCACGATGCCTTCGTCAACGTGACGCTGACCGGCTTGGCTCGGCGGTTCAGGTTGCTGGACAAGTAAACCCGGCATGGACACCTGATGTGCCGGATTGCTCGGAGCAAGAGAGCCAACCAGCGTGGCACCCATGAGCTGCGCCAAGAGCGATCAACTCGACAACCTCCAGCTTCTTCATTGGCGCGGTTCGCTCACGCGATACGCCACACCTGCGCTGGCCGATGCGCCCCGCCAATCATCTTGCCCGGCACCTGCTTCAACGCTCCAGCTTCTTCGACCCGGCGCCTGAATGTCACCTTGTTGAGCGGCGCACCCAGCACCGCCTCGCATCGGGCCTGAAGCTGCGGCAGCGTGAACTCCTCGGGCATCAACCCCGGCGCAAACTGCAGCGCCAGCAACTCGGCCCGCAGCCCCGCGATGGCCTGCCCTACCAACTGGTCATGATCAAACGCCAGGCTTTCGTCCCGGCTGGCCTGATGGGCATCCACCCACAGCAATTCCTGCACGCGCTTTCCCGGTTGCACCGGCAGCTCGTCACTCAGCACGGCCCGGTACACCACCGTCATCGCCCACGGCGCCCGTGGGTCGCGCTGGGCCCCGCCGACCGCCACCACCTGTCTGACGTGAGGCAGGGTTGTTCCCAGACGCTCCTGCGCCACCCGCTGCGCCGCTGCCTCCAGTGAAGCATCCAGGTCGATTCTGAGCACTCCCCCTGGCAACCCCAGCTTTCCCACGAACGGCGCCTGCTGCCGCTTGGCCAGCAACACTTGGAGGCGGTCGGCCTCTACCCGAAACACGATCAGGTCCAGCCGTACCAACGGCATCGGGTGGATGGGGCCGGCTGGGATCTCGCTGTTGCGCTGCGGAGACGACATAGTTTTAATAATGATCTAACTAGGTTACACTTAGTTTATCTGATGAACGAACAAGCAACAAGAAAGGTAATTGCCATGAGACTGGGTTATGACGTGATCGGCGACATCCACGGCCATGCCGACAAACTGGAAGAGCTGCTGAAGCGCATGGGCTATGTCCGAGCCGGCTCGGGCTATCGGGCGCCCCAGGGTCGCCAAGCCGTGTTTCTGGGCGATCTGATCGACCGCGGCCCGGATCAAGCGCGCGTGCTCTCGATCGTGCGCTCGATGGTGGATTCAGGCTCGGCGCGTTGCATCTTGGGCAACCATGAGTTCAACGCCATCGGCTACCTGACGGACGATCCAGGCAAACCGGGTGAAGCCTACCGGCCCAACCGGGGCGATACGCCCAAGGCGCTAAAGAACCGCGAGCAACACGCCGAGTTTCTGGCCCAGGTGGGCGAAGGTTCGGCCAAGCACCAGGACTGGGTGCGCTGGTTCCGCACGCTTCCGGTGTGCCTGGACCTGGATGGTGTCCGCGTGGTGCACGGGGGTTGGGACGACGGCTCGGTCGCTGCGCTGCAAAGCGCCGGTTGGGTGGATGGCGTTGCCCTGGACGACGCGCTGCTGCACCTGGTCTATGACGAAGAGGGCGCCGTGGGCAAGGCACGCAAGCGCCTGACCTGCGGGCTGGAGTTGCCCTTGCCATCGGGGCGCGTCATCCGTGACAAGGCTGGCCACGAGCACAAGGATGTGCGGGTGGCCGACTGGCGGCACGATGCGACGGACTTCAGCCAGGTGGCGTTGGTGCCGCCCGGCCAGGAAGAACTTCTGCATGGGATGGACTGGCCTGCCGGCCTGGAGCTTCGTCCCATCGAGGGCTCGCCGATCCTGATCGGGCACCACTGGTTCCAGGGCGTGCCGAAGGTGGAATGCCCCAAACTCGCCTGCCTCGATTGGTCGGCTGCCAAGGACGGGCCGCTGGTCGCCTACCGGTGGGACGGTGAAGATGTGTTGAGCGACGAAAAACTGTTTTGGGTGCAAGCATGACGAATCTTGAGGAACAGCGCAGGGCGCTGCAACGCCAAATGGAGTGGTTGCTGGAGGACGTGCCGATCAAGAACGTCCTGCAGGAACTGCGGATTCGACCCGTCAGCGATGGTTCAGCCTTGCAAGGCTTCATCGCGCTGAAGGGCAGGCGTCTGCAAGTGAATGCCGAAGTCGGTTGGGATGGGCGCTGGCGTGTGCTTGGAACCGGCTTCAACCAAGGCGGCGACTCGTTTCTCTGCGACGAGCGGATGCTTCCAGCCCGTCAGGAAAGGGGAAGAACCGTTCTGGCCGTGCTCGAAATGTGGCAGGCGCTGCATGGTGTCGATGCATCAACGCCCGAAGCCTTGCAATCCGGCCAGCAGTATGCGCACGCCAAGCGCGCGCTGAATGGGTTTGCACTCCAGATGCCCGCGCTCGCCGTGGATGGCGTCGCTTTGCGGCACGCGCTCAAATGGATCAGGAGGCGCTTTCAAGCTGATCTGGTGCAAGCAGCAGGCGAAGACCGGCAGGTCAATCTGGATTTTCAAGCCGGTCTGCTACGACTTGACGTGGGAGGGCAAGTCTACGGTTGCGCGGCACGCGGCGTCTGGGCTGTTCCGGCAGCGGTGCGATTGGACGATCTTCTGGCCGCACCGCCATGGTCACTTCGCGGTGGATGGATTCGACTGAATTGGGCGACCGACGGTCTGCACATCAACGGATGGCTTGCCGGCGCGATCAAGGAAGGCCGCGCGCATGGCTGAGAACAGCAAATTTGTACCGGTTCTGACGGTGCTGGCGGAACCAGGTCCGGCGTACATCTGGGTCGTGCGGTCCCCTGATGAAGGTGGCGTGGGGGGCAACATGTGTTCTCTGATGGGATGGGACGACAGCTTTCCCATGTCGCACGGCTTGTGGCAAAAGTTCGATGATTGGGCTTGGGAGTTCGACCAAGTCCTCAGTGAGGGCGGATATTTCCAGATACCCGATGATTGGGACTGGCTGGCTTTTCATGCCCGAGGGTTACAGCTCTCCCGATGGTTGAAGGATGAAGTCGGCGGCGCGTATCGGGTGGTTTACCTCAAGTACGGGAGCGACCCCAACCGCAGTCTGAGCGAACGTACCGAAGTCCTTGCGGACGGATCACTGCTGCCGCTACTGCACTTTCTCGGCCCTTTTCCTGAGCCCGCACGCTTTTGCAGACACATCGTGTCGGGCGGGCAGACCGGCGCTGATCGCGCGGCCTTGGACTTCGCCATCGAAAATGGCTACACCCATGGCGGCTGGGCACCCGCGGGGCGACAAGCCGAGGATGGAACGATCCCGCTGAAGTATCAGCTCACCGTCCTGCCGGAGGGCGGCTACCTCGAACGCACACGGCGCAACGTCGAAGACAGCGACGGCACGCTCGTCGTCAATCTTGGTGAACTCGATGGCGAGACGCTGGTGACGCAGCAGTTTGCCGAAGCTCTGGGCAAACCCCATCTCGTCATCCAGTTGGCGGGAGGGATCACAGCCGAAGCAGCAAACGATGTGCTGGTTTGGTTGCGTGACCATGAGATCAAGACCCTGAATATTGCAGGCCCCAGGGAAAGCAAACGTCCCGGAGCCTACGGATTGACCTTCGAGTTGCTTGCTGCGATGCACCGTTCATCAAGTTAGCCGACCACGGCCATCGGGCGCGCTGCTGCGAGTGCGACATTCGGGCAGCTATGCAGGCCAGCGAACTTGTTGCGCTCGTAGCTGCGCTGATCCAGCTGGCCCAGTTCCACCGCCTCTTGCGACAGCTTGTCGATCACGCGCTGGATTTTCTGCAGCTTCTCGACACTGCCCTCGGGCAGCTCGTCCATGCCGCGGATGATGGCATGCGGATCGGTTTCGTTCATCCAGCGGTAGGCCGCGGCCGACTCGTCGCGGGTCAGGCTGGCCAGGCTGTCGATCATCTGGCCGGCCTTGCGCAGTTGCACCTGCTGGCGCGCCTGCATCAGCACACGCTCATCGCGCACGCGCGGATCGAGCCCGTAGTCGCTGACCAGGC
>CAZNBU010000357.1:0-1983 GCA_964571035.1 uncultured Planctomycetaceae bacterium
GGCATCCGTCCGTGCAGCGTCGTCGGGGCAGGCGGCGGTAGCACGCTAACCTGGCAGGCCCGGGATCTTCGGCTTTGGAATGTCCGGCAGCTTGGGGATTTCCTTCGGGATCTCTTTCGGAATCTCCTTGGGGATCGGCAACGGTGTCTTGCCACTGGCGATGTCCTTGGCGGCTTGAATGCCGCCCTTCTGGAACGCCGGGAAGTCATCCGCGTACTTCTGCGCGATCTGCCCGAAGTTCTTGCCGAAGTCGTCGATGCCGGTGGCTGTGCCGAGCTGCTTGATCAACTCTTTCTCGGTGGGACCGACAAGGGTAGGTGCAAAGCGGCCCTTGTCGTCGAACACCCGCACCTTCATTGGAAACCCGTTGGGCGACGCCTTCTGCAGCCGGTTCCAGGCATATGTGAAGTAGTCGGCGGGAATGCCGAGCACCGTGTCATGCCCCTTCTTCTTAGCGGCGTACCCGTTCTTCAGGTTGAGCTGTAGCGTCAGGTCGTTCAGGTCGTGCGTTGCACTGCCCGGGCCGTCAAGCGTGCGCACCTTGCCCTTGTCGTCGATGCTTCGTGAATCGACGGTTGCTTCCGGCACGAGCTCAAACGGCAGGTCGAAGTTCTTGTTGATCTCAGTGCCGCTGTAGCTGAGCGTGTTGACCACGCCATCCACCAGCCCACGCGTGCCCGGCTGATGCAGCGCGGGCGAAAACGCGCCCTTGTCGTCAAACACGCCAAGCTGAAGCGTCAGGCCTTGCTGCTGCGACTTGAGAAACGTGTTGAACGCCGCGCAGAACTGCGCGCTCGGGATGCCCAGCACCGTGCTCTGCCCTGCCTTCGGCGAGACGACGAGATTGCTGGCGACCGCGCGCACGCGCAGGCCGTCAAGCGTGCTGCGGTCGGCACCCGGGGATTGCAGGCCGCGCACGGCGCCCTGCTGGTCCACGCTGGCAAGGCGGATGTTGGAATCCGCGTTGATGTTTACCGGCAGGTTGAAGCTGCGCGCGAACTCGGCGCCTGTGTAGCTCAGCGCGCCGATGACCGCGTCGGCAAACCCGCGCGCGCCGGGGCTTTCCAGCGCCGGGCTGAATGTGGGGCCGTCGAACAGGCGGGTGGTCACAGCCAGTTGGCCGTTTTCGCTGCCGAGAAACGCGTTGAACCCCTTGCAGAAGTCCGTTGCCGGCAGGCCCATGATCGTGCTCTGCCCCGGCTTGGGCGAGACGGAGACGCCGGTGCCGTTCAGCCTGACGCGCAGGCCGGAAAGGTCGCCGCTGTCGCCGCCGGGGCTGGCGTAGGTGCGAACCGTGCCGTCGGCGTCAACACTCTGCAGTTGCACCTGTGCACCCGCGGCAACGTTGAAGGGCAGGTTGAAACTCTGGTTGAGCTGCGCGCCGGTGTAGTCCAGCACGCCGATCATTGAGTCCACCAGCCCGCGCAAGCCCGGGCTCTCCAACGCCGGGCTGAAGACGCCCTGGTCGTTCATCACGCGCGTGCGCAGTGTCAGCCCGTCCGGACCGAGCGACTGCATGAACTTGTTGAAGGCGCGGCAGAAGTCCTGCGCGGGCAGACCGGCTATGTTGGTCTGGCCCGGCTTCGGTGCGATGCTGGTTTCGCGCAGCGTCAGCGCCACGCGCAGGTCATTGAGATCGTGGCGCGCATCGCCGATTACGCTCAACTTCGGGTTGCGCGCAGTGCCGTCCGCGTTGACGCTTGCCAGACCGATCTGGGAGGTGTTCGTTACGTTGAACGGCAGCTCGACGAGCGATTCGACCTCCGGCCCGGTCATGTGCAGCGCGTTGATCAGCGCGTCCACGAACCCGCGCAACCCCGGCTTTTCGAGACTGAGCGCGATGTTGTCGCGGCGGCCCTGGAACCCGACGACGACGTCCAGCCCGCCCATGCCGTCGACCACGCGGTTCAAACCGCGCAGCACGAACTCGGCGGGCAACCCGGCAAGATCGCCGTCTTTTTCTGCAAAGCGCAGCCCCTGCAC
>CAZNBU010000357.1:1993-4092 GCA_964571035.1 uncultured Planctomycetaceae bacterium
CCGTCGTGCCAGGTGAATGCGGCGTCCGGGGTGCCATAGTTGCCCTGCGCGTCGCAGGTGCCGAAGCTGATGGTGGCTTCGTTGTCCTGCAACGGCAGCGGCGAGCCGCCCGCCAGGCCCAGGATCGGCTTGATCGGAAAATTCTCGACCTGCAAGCTGATGCCGCTGGGTGCAAACGCGGCAGCCGCCGAGTCGCCGCGGTATCCGCCGAACCACAGGGAAAAGCTGGCTTGCACGGCGGAGCCGTAATCCGGCGGATTGATCAGCCCGGCGATTTGCAGCCGCGTGCGGCCCGCCATGCCCTGGTGCTCCGAGGAGTAGCGCACGACGCTGAGGCGCGCATCGCGCAGCGTGTCGCCGAACATGCCGGTATCCACGAGCGAGCTGATGTTGAGCGTCTTGATGCCGGCGCTGCCGTCCACTTGCTCCAGCGTGACCAGCTCGTCGGGATCAAATCGCAGCGTCAACCCAAGCTCTACGCGCCGCTGCGTGCTGCCGTCGAGGTTGCCCGCGGCGACAAACTTCATGGCGTGGCCGTAGGCGACTGGGTCGCTGGTGACGCTTTCCGCTGTCAGGTTAAGGTCGGTAACCTTGCTGACGAAGCGCTTGCCATCGGCTTTGCCGAGGCTGACCGATAGCTCCTGCAACGCGGCGCGCTTGACCACGACGCGCGGATCGGTCTTCTGCGAACGCAGCGCAGCCTTCACGTACCAGGCGCGGTCCGCCGGGCCTGGATCGAGCACCGGTGGCGGCTCCGCTTCCGATTCTTCTTCCGGGGATGGCTCAAGATCCTCCTTGTCCTTCTTCTCGCGGTACTCTTTCAGCTTCTCAAGCCAGTCGCGCAGGTCGTCCAGCTCTTGGGACTCAAGGATCTCTTTCACTTTCTTCAGGTAATCGTTGAGTTCGGGTTGGTTTGTGTCGGACGGAACTTCGTCTTCACGCTTCTTCTTCTCGCCCTTCGGCTGGGCGTAGCTGATCGCGGTGATCGAGACGTCGTTGACGACAATCCTGCGCTCAAACAGCGGCCAGAACTCGATGTCGAGGTTGGCCTCACCCAGCTCCAGTACCTCATGTTCTTTGCCGTCGGGCAGGTTCTGCCACGCGCGCAGGTTGCGGATCGTCAGCTTCGGCCCGAAGATGCTGAAGTTGACACTCTCAACTTCCGCTTCGCCTTCCTCGCCCGCGACGGTGCTTGCCCCCGCGACCAGCGCGTCAGCGATCACGCCGTCGATCATGAAGTAGTAGACCAGCGCCGCGATGCCGAGCAGCCCCGGCAGCAGCACGACGGCCTTGAGCCGCAGCGGCCCCACGCGTTTTTTCCTGGCGGGCGCATCCGGCTGCGCCTCGGCCTTTTCAGCTTCCGGCGAAGACATAGCGCAGTCCTTTGAACAGCCAAACGTTTGACGCCCACTTCACGAACTTCGAGTTCTTCCAGCGCTTCTCCATGGTCTCACGGAAGCGCGCCCAGAAGGCGGTCATGCCGATGAACAGCGGGATTGCGATGATCAGCCAGATCGCGATCGCGCCTGCCACATCGAAGTAGTCCAGCCGCAGCCAGGCGACCACCGGCGTCTGCGAAGCCGCGACCACCGGCCCGTGCGGCGCGATATCCAGCGCGCGCTCGCCGACCGGGCGTACCAGCGGCACCTGCAAAGTCCACGAAATCAGCTTGAACAGGCCAAAACTGGCCATCGCGCTGCCGAAATGCACGTTGATCAGCAGGATGGCTGTGAACACGCAGACGGTGCCCAGGCCCAGCGGCAGCATGCCGCCCAGGGCCCCCAGGGTGAACCCGAGGCCGATCTGCCATGGCCGAACATCAGAGTTGAGGGTTTTGTAGACCCAGCGGGTCAATTTGATGAGGGTAAGCCACACAGTTGCACCTTCAAATCGTTCTAAAGCATGGGGTTTGAATGGTAGCCCCCGGTGCCGGCAGGCACAACGGAACCGGGTGTTGAAAACCAGTAATGCCCCATTGCGGGAAGAAAGCCGGTTGCTATCTTCTCCGCTCCAATTTTGGCGCTGAGCGCCGGCGTAGCTCAATGGCAGAGCACTGGTTTTGTAAACCAGCGGTTGCGAGTTCGAATCTCGCCGCCGGC
>CAZNBU010000358.1:0-4087 GCA_964571035.1 uncultured Planctomycetaceae bacterium
TTGTGCCCGCGGTGAACGGGCCCGTCATTCCGCTGCCGGTGACGAGGTTGCCGGGCGGGTTCGGGCCGCCGCCGTCTCCGCCACCCCCGCCTCCATCGCCGCCGCCGCAGGCCGCAAGAACCAGCGCCGCCAGCAGCAGACTTGCTGCACAGACTTTCATGGCATCCTCCTCAGGATTGGACAGTGATTCTACATGGAACAACACGACAGGCAACAGTTTTCCGGGCGCGCCGGAATCGCTGCATCGCAACTGCCTGCCGCGTCGATAGTTGCCGGGGGAGCGATGCCAAAGCGCCGCAGGCGTTTCGAGATTCGATTGCAAGGCCGCCGCGCGCAGGTCGCCGCCGCGTGCTTCGGCGTCGCGCTGATCGCGGTCACCGTCGTCGGGTGCGTGCTGTACCACAGCGATCCCGCGCCGGAGCCCCTGCCCGAGCGCTTCAACCCCACACCGCTTCAGCGCCTCGACCGCATCGAGGGGTGGGTGCCCTCCTGGGGCGATGAGCAGCGCATTGCCGCAGAAGCGGTCGAAGCCGGTTTCACCGACCTGCTGTTCTTCCATGGCACGGTCGCCGAAGACGGCGCGGTCAAGCTCGAAGACCCCGCGGGGCTCGAACGCGGGCGCAATCACGCGGTGCTGAACGGCGTGCGCACGTGGCTTACCTTCACCAACCACGGAAAGTCGCTGGAGGGCGCGCTGGGCGACGGGCGCATTGACGCGCACGCGGACAGCGTGGTCGCCGCGTTTCGCGCCAGTCGCTGCCAGCACATCGACTTTGACTACGAAAGCCTGAGCACGGCGCAGGCGCGCGCATTGCCGGCGCTTGCGCGCGCGGTGCTGAGCCGGCTGGACGAAAGCACACGCATTTCGTTCACGTTGCAGCCGATCGACGACGTCTTCCGCCCAGGCCAGGCCGAGGCCGCCCGCGAGCTGCTTGAAATGCCGCGCGTGCACACCGTGCGTTTCATGATGTACGACTACCACTGGGCGGGCAGCCTGCCCGGCGCGCTGTGCCCGATTGATGCGTTCGAGCGGCTGCTGAAGTTCTGGCCCCGCCACGCGCACAAGCTGACGATGGCGCTGCCGCTGTATGGGTACGACTGGCCGCGCCCGATGGACACCACCCTGCCCAAGGCCAAGTCGGTGACGCTGCGCGAAGTGGGAGCGCTGGCAACGCAGCCAGGCTTTGAAGCGGCATGGATGGTCCGCGAAGCCGAGATGGCGTGTCGCTACGGTTCGCAATGGGTGGCGCTGCCATCATTTCGCGCTGTCACGCGCCGCGTGGAAATGTCGCTGGAAAACGGCGTGCCCGCGGTGGCATTCTGGCATCTCGGTTGCGGCCGGCTGAGCGACATGCGCAAAGCCTGCGAGCGCGGCGCCAGCGTGCCGGAGCCGGTAAGCGCACGCGAGCTGGATTCATGGGACGACTGGTTGCTTCCTTATAAGAGGAAGGTCTGCACGGTGGTGCAGGGCGACGGCCGCACGCTCGACGAGTACGCGCAGGCGTACGGCATCACCCGCGCAGCCATGTTCCGCTTCAATGAACACATCGAGAGAGACACCAAAGGCCGCGAGATCTTCCTGCCGCGCTGAACTGCTGTTACGCGAAGGCGCTGAGTTCCCGCGAAGGCCGCGAAGAACTACATGATCAGCCACGAAAACACAAAAGAGTTGACGTAGTCTTGTGTGCTTTGGTGCTTTCGTGGCTCAAGCCGTTGCCTTTCTTCGCGGTCTTCGCGTCCTTCGCGTCCAGCCGTTGGCAGTGCAGCCAGAATCTGCGAAACCTGTGCCGAGGCTGATTGGTTCAATCGTTGGTTGGATGCAGTAGGCTATGGCGATGAATCGTGAGCAGGCGCTGCAAACTTTGGGCCTCTACATTGGGGCGACGCCGCAGCACATCGACGACAAGTACGCCCGCAAGCGCGCTGAGCTTGAGGCTTCGCTCTCAGGCGCAGAGCTGGCGTCGGGTGTCGCGCAGCTTGATCGTGTCCGCGCCGCCGCGCTTGGCGAGGAGACACCCGATCATCCGCCGAACCGAAAGGTGTTTGCGGGCTCGGTGGTACTGAGCGTGCTCGTTGCAGCGCTTGTGATCTACACCATCGTGACCTTGACCGTTGGCGTGAACCTCGATGGCGATCTCGCCGAAACGCAGGCGCGCAAGGCGCAGGCTGACGCCGCATTGTGGGTGCAGGCGCTGCGTGACAACAAGCCGCCGGTCGAAACGCCGGAGATGAAAGAGCAGCAGGCGGGCGTCGCGGCGGCGTGGCAGGAGGCTGAAACGCTGCTTGGCGACGAGAAGTGGAATGACGCCGAGAAGAAATACCGCGAAGCCGTCAACGCTGCGTCGCAAGTGTTTGTCCTGCAACGGGAGCAGCCGGAAAAGTTGCTGGATGCCGTGATCGTCACCTGGCGCGATGAACTTCGCACGCGCTTTCCGTTCAACCCGGATTCGAAAGACGACGCACCGCTGGAAGTCGTCGAAAGCCTGTTCAACCCCGTCACTGGCAAGTACTGGAAAGCGGCCTCTGAGTTCGAGCGGCTTGGCGCAATTGACGTGGGGGGCGTGCGCGCCGCGCCGCCGCCCGAGAAGTTCACGGCAACGCGCGAGGCAGTGAAATGGCTGACCGAGGCGCTTTTCGAGGGCAAGGCGCGCCGGCACGTGTCGTTTTCCGCGCGTGTAAGCAACCCGGGACGGTGGCGGATGGAGCTGACGCTCGGAGAACAGTCGGTAGTCGGCGACGCCAGGGATTTCGCTGACGTGGTGTGGACGGACGAAGTCGCGCGCATCACGTTCGCGAACCGCGACGGCGACCCCGAGAAAGAGCCGGCGGGCGGCCCGTGGAGCCTGCTGCGAGTTTTGTGGCGATTTGAGATCGTGGGGCGCGAGAACGGCGTGCTGAAGTGGCAATTCGAGCCCGACCCCGACGCACGCCGCCGCCCGCGTGACCCCATGACCATGGAAGTCAAGCCGCACACACCCAACCACCCATTCGATCCTGCTGCATTTCGCGGGTTTTCGTTGGGGTAGGCGCCATCCCAAGTCCAGGCCATAGCCTGTAGTGGCGCGGGCAATCCTGCCCGCGCGTCACTAAGAGAGTCTCGAATTGCGCTCCAAGGACGAAGCTCGCTCCGTTTCAGCCGCCGTAGGCGGCGGCCTCCAATAGCCCGGCGCGTCAGCGCCGGGAATCGATGCGGCGACACCCCTGAGCCCCCGGCGGGGGCGGCCTGAATCCTCTCGCGTGGGCATGGCGCACGTCAGGATTCATGCCGCCCGCATCGCGGGCTCAAAGTTCGCGCTGACCAGAGTCCCGGCTCTCACGAGCCGGGCTAATTCATTGCGCGCCCTTCGGGCGCTCAATTGGCGTTCGGCCCGTAGCTACTGTGCATCGGGCAATCCTGCCCGCGCGTTTCTTTCTCGGGCGGGCAGGATTGCCCGCCCCACTTCAAGCAGCCAAAGTCCTCTGCAATCACCATAATGCCGCCTTGCGCCGCCGCGCTGGTTGTGATTGCTTGAAGGCCCTGCCAGTGAGGTGTGCCATGTTCAAGCTGCTGCTGATCCCGTTTCTTCTGTGCGTCTCGCCCGTCCTGTTGGCGCAATCCACCGCGCTGGCTGCGCCGTTGCAGCTTCCTGCCAGCTCCATCCCAGCCGGGGCGAGCGACGCCAACGTGTTCGGGTTCACGCTGACTCGCGACAACGTCTCGCCGCTTACGCCCGTAATCTTCAGCGGGCTTACGGTCACCAACGGCGGCACAGCCGCAGGCTCCGATTACACGCAGCTCAAACTGTACGCCTTCAGCATCGGCCCCACGGGCGTTACGCAGACGCTGGTTGCCACAGCCGCGTCGCCCGGCCTCAGCTTCAGTGGTTTCAACCGGCTGCTGCTGCCGGATGTGCAGTCGATCTTTGTGGTCGCGGTGGATGTGCCGGCCAGCGCGCAGAACGGCGCGACGTTCGCGCTGGCGCTGGCAAACGCGGGCGTCACCGTCTCCAACAGCAGCGTGAGCGGCGGGCCGATCCAGGGCAACGCCCACACTATCGATAACAGCGGCGTGCTGCCGGTAATTGAGGTGCGCGACGCCGGGGGCGCC
>CAZNBU010000359.1:0-4084 GCA_964571035.1 uncultured Planctomycetaceae bacterium
CTTGTGCCACCAGCGCGTAGACGAACGCGACGTGGCGGTCGTGGCCGTGCTGCTCGTGCAGCGGCACCACGGCGTCCATGGCTTCCTGCAGGCGGCCGTCGCGCAGCATCAGTTCGATGCGCCCGGACTGCACCGCCGGGGTGTCTTCCTTGATGCCCTTGAGAACCTTCTCAGCTTCGTCCAGCTTGCCCTGCATGATCAGGGCGCGGAACAGCGGCAGGCCGGTCTCGATCGACTTACCGGCTTTCCACTCAGCGCCCAGCAGCTCCTCGGCGCGGACGTGGAACCCGCCGTCCACCAGCGCGCGGGCGTAGAAGTGCTTGCCCCACGGCGCGCTGGCTTCGGTCTCAAGGACCTTCAGCGCGCGGCTGGTGTCGCCCAGCAGGTACAGCAGGACGCCCTGGCGCTCGCGCGTGGCGTTCCAGCTTGCGAGCGCGTTCTCGGCCTGCTTCTTCAGGACGGGGTCCTTCAAAAGCTGGTCGCGAAGCTCCAGCAAGGTCTTGATGTCAGGGCTTTTTGTGTCGGTGATAGCTGAGAGAAAGTCTGCGGCAATCGCGGTGGACATTCACGACTCCAACGAACGCAGCCCCGCCAAATCGATGGCGAGGCCCGAAATCCAAGGGATAAGAAGATAGGAACGTTGCTTCTCCTGTCAACGGGAGGGTTTATGCGGCGGGTGCTGGGTCTTGGGTGTTGGGTCTTGGGTCAACTGCGACAGCTTCCTTTGGACCCAACACCCATTACCTGCCTTAGTCCTTCGGCACCTTGTAGGTGCTGTTGCTGGTCCAGGTTCGGACTACCCCGCCGCCTTGGGGCTGGCCTTGCCATACGGCGATCAGCTCGTTGTCGTCCATGGCGATTCCCGGCCTCAGGTTCGATGCGGGCTGGGTGTTGCCCTGGCTGAGGTCGGTCGGGTCCTCGGGATAATTGGCGCCGCTGTCGTGGCTGGCATGTACGAGGATGTTGCCGCCGGTCGCGCCGCCGTCGCTCCAGGCGACCATAACCGTGTATTCGCCATTGCTGCGCTCGAACGAGGCGATTGACGGGTCGCGGATGCCCCCGGTCTCGCTGGCGGCCAACTGGCCGGGGCCAGCCATGCTGTACCCGCTGCGGGTGTATGTCACGAACATCCCGCGCTCGCCCTGCGAATCGAGGCCGACAAAGCACAGGAAGACCTCGCCATCGGCGCCCCCGGCCAGCCGCGGCTGGGTCATGTCCACGTTGCCGCTGACGGCGAACGCGACGCCCGGTGGCGTGCCGAAGTTGGTGCCGTTGTCGTCGCTGCGCACCATGCGGATGTTGCGGACGGTGGTGTTCAGCTCCGACCACACGACATACACGCGGTCGCCGGCGTCCGTCGCGATGTCCGGCATCTCCGCCGGCTGATTGCCCGTGGCTTTCGGCAGCACAACAGGCGGCAGAAACACTGAGCCCTGCGTGCGCCGATAGAACACGCTTATGGTGGGGGTTGGCGGCGGTGTCGCGCCCTCCCACACCACGTGAACGCGGTTTGAGGAGTCCACATGCACGCGCGGGTTGGCTTCGTCCTCCGTGCTGTTGGACAGGTTGCTCGACGGCGAGATCGTGCCGCTGGCGTTGATCGTGGCGTAGAAGACTTCGCGGTTGGGCGAGGTGCCTTCCTCCCAGACGATGTGCAGCGTGCCGCTGCCGTCGAGAAAGGCGTCCGGCTTGCGAGAGTCCGCCGCAGAGCCCGGGAACACAGGCGCGGGCGGCGAGAACCCGCCGGCGCCCACCTTCGATACATAGAAAAGATTGTGCACGGAAGTACCGCTGTTCTGGCAGTACACCATGTGCACGCGCGTGCCGTCGTACGCTACAGCCGGCTCAATGGCGGGGTTTGCGGGGTTGCCCGGCTCGGCGATTGCTACGCCGACCGTGATTTCAACGGGCTTTTGGTCTTCCGGGTCATCCTCAGGGTTGGGGCAACCGGACAGCATTGCCAGCGCGGCAACAGACAACGGCACAAGAAAGCGATTCATAGGCGATACCAGGGGTATGGGCGGGGATCGGGCGCTTATTCCTTCTCGTAGACACCCTTGTCGCGCCGGACAAGCTTGGTGAACCCCAGCTCTTTGAGCCGGCTGGGAGCCATCTTATCGACATTGCCTGCAAAGCGCGAGATGAGCTTCTCTACGGGATGGCCGCAAATGGGGCACTTGTCGAGTGTGTCTTCGGACATCTTCTGGAAGAGCTCAAAGACCTCTTCGCAGGTGTCGCCAACGGTGCCGGTGTGTCGGTATTCGTAGATGGGCATGTGTCAAGTTTTCTTACATGAGGCCAAGAAACGTGACATCGGGCGTGAACGCTTCAAGGGGTCAATCGGCCCGTAACCCGCATGGAACAAGGAGTTACGGCCACCGCCTTAGATATGGCATATCCTGTGCGATAGCGCAAGCACGCGTCATTGGTTGGGGAGCCCCCACCCGGGGGCATTACAGATTTCAGGAGAACATAAATGCGCAAGAGCATCTTTGTGATGGTGCTGAGCTTGGTGGCCGTACTCGCGGTCGCCTGCGGCGGCGGTGCGAACAACAAGGGCGGCAACGGTGCTGGTGGCAGCGGCAACGCGGCCTGCGGCGGCGGTGGGGAGAACGGTGGCGGCGGTGACGCTGCTGACGCCTACGCGCTGTACAAGAAGAAGGGTCGTAGCTGGCTGGTCAAGAACGACATGGATGCGGGTGGCACGAAGATGGTGTCGTACACCAAGACTGAAGTTGTCGACGTTGCTGACGATCACGCGATGATCAAGATGTGGACTCTTGGCGAGGACAAGAAGCCGATGGCTGGCATGCCCGAGCCCGAGCCTACCAAGATTCCGTTCGCCACGGCTGACAGCACCACAACCACGGACGCCCCGAAGGTTGAGACCAAGGAAGAGACCGTGAAGGTTGCGGCAGGCGAGTTCGAGTGCATCGTCACCGAGAACGCCGGCACCAAGATCTGGAGCTCCAAGAAGTACCCGGGCCTCACCGTCAAGATGGAAAGCGAGACCATGAAGTCGGAATTGGTTGAGTTCAACGAGTAATTGAGTCGCCAGCCGATTCATTCACGCAAGCGGGCGCCTTCGGGCGCCCGTTTTGTTTTGGCCACTCGGAAGCCAGATGTGAGCATGGACACGGTACGGCTCTACGGGTGTAATACCCCGGCGCCGCTGCGGCGCTGATCACTGACCGGAGGAATCGATGAAGACGATCTGCATGACGCTGCTCTGCCTGGGCATCACCCTGCTTGCCGGGTTCAGCGCGACCGCGACAAGCGCACAGGACCCCGCTCAGCCCGAGGAACCCAGAACCAAGCAGGCGGATCAAGCCACCCGTCGCGCCGAATGCGAGCAGATGCTTGGAACCATGCGCAACCGGGCGCGTGTGGCGTACGCAAAGTCTGGCAGTCTCCCCAAAACACTGACGGGCGAGATTGGCGACGGAGGAGTCGGCGCGTCGAAAGAGGACCTGAAAGGCAAGTACAACCGCATCCACGACGAAGTCTACATAACTCGCGCGGGGAGCTCGGCCTTGGTGGGCGAGGATACCGCTGCGGGCGACGGCTTCGCGATCATGGTGTTCACTGTGATGAAGGGCGATAACGTCATCAATTGGTACGACACAATGGCGGACCTGAAGAAGGCACACCTGGAGGCCAATGAGGGCGACAAGAGCAACGCCAAGGATCCCGCCGAAGGCGACGGCAAAGCCGACGACGCCGTGGATGCGTACGCGCTTTACAAGAAGCAGGGGCGCAGTTGGACCCACAAGACCGCGAGCAAGCTCGGCGACATGGACGAGCAGGTCAGCTACATGAAGTACGAGGTCACGAAAGTCGGCGAGGACTACGCGACGCTCAAGATGACGTTTCTCGACAAAGACAAGAAACCCATGGAGTACATGGAGCCGACCGAGACCAAGATCCAGTTTGTGGTCCACGAACCCGGCGACCGCGCGGACGCCCCAGAGATGGAAATGAAGGAAGAGACGATTGAGGCGGTCGGCCAGAAGTGGGAGTGCCATCTGTTCGAAATCGAAAACGCGGGGATCGTGACCAAGTCATGGACCTCCAGGAAGTACCC
>CAZNBU010000360.1:0-4071 GCA_964571035.1 uncultured Planctomycetaceae bacterium
GCCTGGGACTACGCCTTTGCCCTGCGCAGCATGGCTGACGCCGACGGCGGCGACGCGCTGATCCCGGTCTTCGAAGAAGCACTGGAAAACGAAAACGCGCACGTGCGCCTGGTGTGCGCGCAGTTGGTGATCGCCAAGGGCCGCGCCGAGCTAGCGCACATGGTGCTGGGCGAGCTGCTGGAAAACGACGACAGCGGCGTGGTCGAAGCCGCCGCCACGATGATCGGCCGCGAAGCCCCCGAAGACGAAGAAGTCATGGAGCGCCTGCGTATGCGCTGGGAAGACTCCTCCGAGCTTTCCAGCGGCGCGCGCGTGGCGCTGTGCGAAGCCCTGCTGGTCACGACCAAGGACGAGCTTGCGCTTGAGCGCCTGCGGGAGTTCCTCAGCAGCAACGACCACGAACTGCTGGGCCGCGCCGCGCTGGTGCTGGCAGAGCGCGGATACGCCGCCGAAGTGGGCGAGCGCGTGCGAAGCCTGGCCAACGAGCCGGGCGAGATCGCGCGACTGGCGCGCGTCGGCGTTGAAGTCAACAAGGTCGAGCAGGCCATTACCGACTTCAAAGCCGGCAAGGTCAAACGCCCGCGCGAAGACTATCAACTGATCAAGGAAGAGATCCGCGCGATCCGCAAGCACTACGTCGTCGGCCACCTCACCCACAACGAAAAGCAGTTCGCGCTGGACAATGAAAACCTCGTCGACGCAGCCTGCCGGGCAATGGCTGGCGCGACCGACCGCTACGCCGCCTACCTGACATCCGCTGAAATCGCCGAGATGAACCAGGACCAGCAGGGCAGCTACGTCGGCATCGGCGCGCACGTAAGCCAGGGGCCGGACGGGCTGATCAACATCGATCAGCCGATCTACGAGGGCCCAGCCTACGCCGCCGGCGTGCGCTCGGGCGACAAGCTGATCGGCGTAAACGGGGCCGACGGCAAGCGTATCGACCTCACCAAGGTAACGCTGGAAGAGGGCGTGCAGCACGTGCGCGGGCCGGAAGGCAGCACCGCCACGATCTACATCAAGCGGCGCGGCGTCGCGGAAGAACTGGTGTTCAACATCAAGCGCACGATCGTCCACGTCGACACGGCGCTGGAAGAGATGCTGCCCGGCGATGTCGGGTACGTGCGGCTGACACGCTTCGGCACCAACAGCGACGACGACATGAAGGCCTCGCTGATCAACCTGCGCCGCAAGGGCATGAAGTACCTCGTGCTCGACCTGCGCGGCAACGGCGGCGGGTCGCTGGAAACGGTGCTCAACATCGCCGACATGTTCCTGCCGAAGGGCAAACGCATTGCCACCGCTTGGGGCCTGTTCGGCGTGTGGAAGGGCAAGCAGGAGCCGTACGTCAGCAACGGCGGTGAGTTCAATGACATCCCGATGGTCGTGCTGATCGACGGCGACAGCGCCTCGGGCTCCGAGATGCTTTCCGGCGCGCTGAAAGACAACGAACGCGCCACACTGCTCGGCCGCAAGAGCTTCGGCAAGGACATCGGCCAGAGCTTCTTTCCGGTGGACGAAAGCGGCAACAAGCGCTGGCTGAAGTGCACCGTGTTCAGCTACCTGATTCCCAGCGGCGTCTCGATCGGGCGCGCCAATGGCACCGGCGGCATCAAGCCGCACATCCGCACCAACCCTGAGCTGCTTGAGGCTTGGGAGGTCTACGCCATCGACAAGCTGCGCAAGAGCAAGAAGCTGGAAGAGTACCTCGACCAGCACTACGTCGGCGAAAAGAAGGCCGAGATGATGAAACTGGCGTTCTTCGACGCGCTGGACCACAACCGCTGGCCCGAATTTCAGAAGTTCTACAAGGGGCTTAACACCAACCTCGCGGAAGACGACGTGCGCCGCGAACTGCGCTACGCGCTGCGCGTGCGTGTGCAGGACGACCGCGGCGCCGAGTTCACTCAGAACTTCCAGGAAGACCCGACGCTGCTGCGCGGCGTGGAAGAGCTCATGAAGAAGGGCGGCAAGGAAGCACGCGACGTCGCCGAATACAAGGCGGTCATGAAGTAGGTGTGCCCCTGTGCGTTGATTCCGCGGCACAACAACAGCAAATGACCAATAACCAAACTCCAATAACCAATTGAAGGGCTGACCCCGCGAACCCCCTTACATTGGATATTGGTTATTGGTCATTGGTTATTCGCTGTTCGGGGCGTGGCCGGGCGCTTGCGCTCCTGACGGAGTAAGCGGGGTTTCCGCCTGCCCCAATCCGCGCTAAACCCTTCGCTGCATGCGCCGCGCCTTACAGATCACTCGACGATTCCTGCCACTGCTGTTCAGTGTCGCGGTGCTGGTGTACCTGTTTGCCTTCCGCTCGCCGCTGGGTGAAAACGTTGACATTGCGACCGGGATCGACCCGCTGCTGCTCGGCCTCGCGGCGTTGCTGGGCATCGTTTCGTTCGCCTTCGGGGCGCTGCGCCTCAAGGTGCTGGTGGGCGTGCTTGGCCACCGACTGAGCCTCTGGCGCGCGTTGACCTACACATTGATCGGCCACTTCTACAACTCCGCGATCCCCGGAGGCGCGGTCGGCGGTGACGCGATCAAGGCGCTGTACCTGTCACAGGCCACGGGCAGCAAGCCGCAGGCGTTTGCGGCGGTGCTGGTGGATCGCCTGTGCGGCCTGTTCATGCTCTCGGCCCTGGCGTTGATCGCGCTGCTGCCCAGCATCAATGAGCCGGATATGCGGCAAGCCGCCGCCGTGATCCTCGCGTTTACCGGGTGCGCGACGCTGGCGATTGCGGTGATGACTTCGCGCCGCGTTCGGAAACTCATCCCCAAGGGCACAAGCCGCAAGTTGCCGTTCAGCGACGTGATCCGCGCGTTCGATGAGGCGATGCAGGTGTATCGCGGCCACAAACCGGGCCTGATCGCCGCGCTGCTGCTGAGCGCGCTGCCGCAGGCTGGTTGGATCGGCATGCACATCGCGATCGGACAGGGGCTGGGCATTGAGGTGACGTGGGTGGACTACGCCGTGGTGGTGCCGGTGGCAGGCATGGTGGCGGCGCTGCCGATCAGCTTTGGCGGCTGGGGCGTGGGCGAAGCGGCGACGGCGCACTTCCTGTCCCTGTACGGCAAGACCACGGCTGCTTCCGAGGCGCTGCTTACCAAGGGCGTGATCCTCAGCGCGATCGGGCGGCTGATCCAGCTGGCGTGGGCGCTGGTCGGCATCCCGGCAAGTTGGGCGCTGCCCAAGCCGAAAGACATCAGCAAAGCGGTCGAGATGGAGCCGGTACTTGAGGGCAAGGCGGATGCAGAAGACCTCACGCAAAGCCGCTAGGCGCCGCAACCGGTTCGAGTGCCACCCGCGTGGGCGACTGCGTTCTCTCGCAGAGGCGCAGAGAACGGCAATGCATGGCTTTTCTCTGCGCCTCCGCGTCTCTGCGAGAGTCTGCCTTTGCGGTACATGCGCAGGCGGCGCTGGCAATCGCGGGTCATTGACCATTGCTCATTGCCCATTGATCATTGACCTCGATGCGCATCGCCTACGTTGAGTTCGATGAAGCTGAAGCCTGGCGGCGGATCGGCGCCAAGCAATTGCTCAAGCTGTGGAACGAGCTGCTGCTCATGACCAGCGGCGACGTGGATCGCGCGCTGGAGTGGATGGAGCAGCTTTGGGAGCGCCACGACATCACCGGCGGGCGCATGTCCTTCGAAGAGTTCGTCGAGATGCTTGAGCGAGAGGGCCTGATCCGCCGCGCGCCCAGCCCTGAAGGCGAGGGCGAAGGCGTCGGCGAGTACGAGCTCACGCGCAAGGGCGAGCGCGCGATCCGCAAGGACTCGCTTGACCAGGTGTTCCGCAACCTCAAGAACCTCGGCGACGGCGACCACCGCACGCCGCACGCCGGCGCGTCGCACGAGCGGCTGCCGGAAACGCGGCCGTACAACTTCGGCGACCTTTCCACAGACATCGATTACAACATCAGCATCCGCAATGCGCTCAAGCGCGGCATCGACGAGCTGAACCTGAAAGAGGACGACCTCGAAGTCTTCGAGACCGAACAGCACGCAAGCTGCGCCACCGTGCTGATGATCGACATCAGCCACAGCATGATCCTGTACGGCGAG
>CAZNBU010000361.1:0-4042 GCA_964571035.1 uncultured Planctomycetaceae bacterium
GCTGCAGTACCGCTATTACGTGAAGGCCTACGACCTGGGTGGCAACCGTTCCCCGGCTTCGAATGTGGTTCAAGCCACACTCGATATCTGACGATTGGACGAAGGATCAGCGGTCAGCAAGCGGGCTTGCCGCTTGGGGACGGGACGTTGCCGAAGGTGACCTCGAAGCTTGTAGTCGGTCAGAATGTGGTCTGCCGCCGCACGCGCCGGATCGGGCAGTTGTTGAGTATCACCGACGCCCGCGACATCTGCACCATCCGCTACTCCGACACGGGCGAAGTAACGACCACCCACTCAGTAAACCTGCGCGTAGCCAAATGGGCGGAAATGCGCGGCAATAAGCCCCCAACGGGCAAGATTCCGCCTGTCAGCAGCGAAGCCCCCACCCGCATTGTGCGCCGCCTGCGCACCGACATTCCGGACCAATAGCGGGCGCGCTACAGCACCTCGACCGCTTCGGGCAGGATCACCAGCACAACACAACCGGGCTTGCTGGACGGCCGATGAGCACTGCCCGGTGGGTGCCAGATGTAGCTGCCTGCGGGCCAGGGTTTGCCGAGATCATCCAGCTCGCCCTCCAGCACGTAGTACTCCTCGCCGCCTGGGTGGCGGTGCGCGTGGTAGCGCGCGCCGGGCTCGAACTTCAGCAGGATTGTGAGGCCGCCGCCTTCATGCTTGCGCAGCGTCTTGTAGTGCACGCCCGGCGAGTCCTTGAACTCGCGCCAATCAAGCGAGCCTGACTGAATCTGGATTGCATCCGACATGCCGCTAATCTAGCGCCCTCCCATTCAGTTTGAAGGCAGGCAAGAGGGTTGAACCGTGGCAAAGAAGAAGAAGCAGACATCGCTCATCGGGTTGATCATCGTCGTGGCGCTGCTGGGCGGCGGCATCGCGCTAGCCATGTCGCACTCACCCGGCGAAGGCGGGGTCGTGCCGAAAGCGCCTGAAGGCTACGATGACAGTTGGGGCAAGTTGGATTCGCCAGTGTCTAAGGCAACCGTGACGCATGTTCTTGTCAGTTGGAAGGGTGCCGGGGTCAACACCATCAAAGATCCGGAGCGTAGCAAAGAAGGCGCCCGCGAGCTTATTGAAGAGATCTGGGCCAAGTTCCGGGCTGATCCGACCGAATCCAACTGGAAAGAGCTTCAAGTGAAATACAACGAAGACTCCGGGCCGGTACACAACAAGTACGAGATTCCAGGGAATCTTGTGCAGCCGTTCCAGGACACAGGGAAGAGCACTGAAGTTGGTAAGGCACGTATCTGCGAGAGCAACTACGGATACCACTTGATCCGCCGCGAAAGCTAGTTGAGGGATAGACATGCGATTCAACGGCAAGGCGATCCTGATCTCCGGCGGCGGTACCGGCATTGGTTTCGGCGCGGCGAAGCGGTTTGTCGACGAAGGGGCGAAGGTAGTCATTACCGGTCGTCGCGAGTCCAAGCTGAAGGCGGCGTGCGACGAACTTGGCAAGCAGGCCAGCTACGTGGTGGGGGACGTGACTTCCCGGGACGACTGCGCGCGCATGGTCGCCGAGACTGTCCAACGCCACGGCAGGCTGGACGTGCTGATCAACAGCGCCGGTGTTATAGGCAACGGCGGCGTGCAGGACACCCCGCCCGAAGAGTTCGACCGCATCATGCAGGCCAACGTCTACGGGGTGTACAACCTTACGCAGGCGGGTGTGGACGCCCTGAAGCAGTCCAAGGGCAACATCGTCAACATCAGCAGTGTCACCGGCACGCGGCCCTACCCCACGCTGCTGGCGTATGCTGCCTCCAAGGCTGCGGTAAGCATGATGACCCTGACTATGGCACTGGAACTCGCACCCCACGGGGTCCGTGTGAACGCAGTTGAGCCCGGCGTGGTGCGCAGCGAGTTGCACCGCGTCACCGGCGCCGTGCCGGACTACGACGCCTTTCTGGAGCGCGCCAAGCAGACCCACCCCATCGGCCGCCCCGGCGATCCCGAGGACATCGCCGCCGCCATAGCCTTTCTCGCTTCCGACGAGGCGGGTTGGGTCACCGGCGAGTGCCTCAAAATCGACGGCGGCAGGCACATGACCAGCCTGCGCTAGACGCGACCGGTATCACGAAGACGCCGCACCAAGCCCTATCCCCGTAAGGATTTGCGGCGGCACTCCACTTCCAGACGGCGGGCAACTTTTCTCCAGAAAATTGTCAGGATATGGCATAATCTGGAACGTGCGGCCTTCCCGTATGTGTGATGCAGGAGTTGTGATGATCAAGTGGATGGCGTGGTCCGTCGCGACCGCTGTCGTGCTGTTTGGAATGATTCAGCCGTCAGTGGCGCAAAAGAAGGACGAAGAGGACCCCGAGAAGAAACGCAAAGACCTGTTCGGAAAGCCGTTTGCGGAGCAGGTGGAAGATGCTGTCGATGCCGGTTGCGACTGGCTGAAGAAGCAGCAGGGCATCGAAAAGGGAGAGGACCCGGCCATTTTCGGGGTCTTCCCCCCGAATCCTCCTCTCTATGGCGAGGGCGAGCCGCACAGGTACCGCGTTGCGCGCACCGCGTTCCCGATCCAGGCACTCTGCAAGTCGGGTGTGTTCCACGACGAGCCTGAGATCGAAAAAGCCATGAACTGGCTGCGCAAGAACTACACCGAGCAGGGCGCGATTCAGCGGATGGAGGGTTTCGTCGGAAGCATGAGCTACGAGGACGCGACTCTGCTGAATGCCGTAGAGGCGTACTACGTGAGCGCATGGGAAGCCAAGGCGCGCGGGTTGGCAAACCCGGGCAGTCGCTTCGAAAAGGACAAGGACGGTAAGAAGGTGCCGATCAAGCGCTGGGGCACCGAGGAAAAGGGTGCAAAAAAGAAGAAGAAAGAGCGCGACTTCAAGCTCGAGCGTAAAGACCAGAAGATGTGCGAGATCGCCATCAAAGCGCTTGAGAAGTCGTTTCGAAACGGCGTATCGGGCGGCGGTGGGTGGCGCTACGCCCCCAAGGGTGTTGGCGCGAATGACCCTGTGGTCGATGTTTCCGCGACGCAGTACGCCATCCTGGGCCTGAAGTGCGCCACGCGGCTTGGCCTTCGCTATGACAAGTCGATTCTAACCGACGCCTTCCGCTACCTGCGCGGTCAGCAGGACAAAGACGGGCCGGAAGTGGTCGCCCGCTGGAAGAAAGCCGACGATGGCGAAGAAGACGACAAGAAAAAGAAGGACGACCGCAAGACTTCATCGGGCGACAAGCCGCCCGTCGAACAGAAGCTTAAGGCGCGCGGGTTCGGTTACAGCCGTGAAAGCACCCACGGCGACGAGAACCAGCAGGCCGGCGACCGCAGCAGCTACGGCAGCATGACGGCTGCGGCGGTGAATGCGCTGATCCTGATCCGCGACGAGCTGGTGGACGATCCCGGCCAGCGCAAGACCTGGGAGAAGCTTGAGCAGGAGTGCAACACCATGATCGGCGACGGGCTGGCGTGGATGATCCACAACTGGGATATGGCCAGCAACCCCCGCCGCGGCATGTATCGCTTCAACTACTACCTCTACACGGTTGAGCGACTTGGCATGCTGGGCGGGATTGACGAGATCGGCGGCCACGACTGGTACCGCGAGGGGGCGGAAGTCCTGTTGAAGCAGCAGGAGAAGGACGGCAAGTGGGACCCGCACAACGAAGTCGACCCGTCCGACATCTACAACACCTGCTACGCGCTGCTGTTCCTGAAGCGCGCCACGTCGGGCGTTGACCGTCCCATCCCGGTGCTCACCGGCGGCGACGGCGACGAGTAGTTTGCGATTCGAACCCAATAAGAGCCCTCGCGACAGCGGGGGCTCTTTTGTTGCGTGTGCGGGGATGAAGTTGACGGTTTACGGTCCACAGTCGACGGTAAAGGCCTGACTGTTGACCGTAAACCAGGCTTACTTGCCCTTGCCCAGAAACTCGCGGATCGAGTTCATGATCCCCTCGACGTTGGCGATGTCGCTGGTGATCACCTTCTCGTTGCCGCCGTAGCGCTGGTCGAGGTCTTCCTTGAACTTGCCGCTGCCGTAGGCGCTGCGCACCTGGCCGTAGCAGA
>CAZNBU010000362.1:0-4040 GCA_964571035.1 uncultured Planctomycetaceae bacterium
TGTCCCGACGCTGCTTGAAGGCGCCGGCGTCGTTACCTCGCGCGGCGACGTGCACTTTGTCGTAACCGAGTATGGCGTGGCTGATCTGTATGCCCGCAGCACGCGCGAACGGGCGCAGGCACTGATTGCGATTGCGCACCCCAACTTCCGCGAGGAGTTGCAACGCAGGGCGAGTGAGTTGAAACTGAGTTCATGATGTTTGCACGCATGACTGCTGTTGGGCCACGAAAACACGAGAGCACAAAAGTCCTTTCGTGGATTCGTGCTTTCGTGGTTGCTGCGCTTGTCCTTGTTGTCGCGGGTTGTGGCGGTGGGAACAACGCAGACGTTGCCAACACGGCGCCGCAAGCCAACGATGCGCCGCCCGCGCGCGACAACTCCAAGGCCCTGGCGCGCGCCGCCGACCTGTACCAGCAGGGCAAGGAATTGATTGCCGCCAAGGAGTACGTCAAAGCCACGCCCCTGCTGGAAGAAGCAACCGAACTGGCGCCTCTGGAGTGGGAGTACCACGCGAACCTTGGCGTCGCGTACAAAGAGGTGCGCCGCTACGCGGAGGCGCGGCTGGAGTTGTTGCGCGCCGCCGAGCTGACCGACGGGGCTGAGCGCGACAGGCTCAACGGCCAAGCCGCGGAGTGCAGCAGCAAGCTCGCCCATGCAGCGTACACAATCGGCGAAGACAAGCTCGCGCGCGAACACCTGCGCGATGCGCTGAAACTGCGGCCAGCCGACGCTGAGATGAACATGCTGCTCGGGTACGTGCAGCACCGGCGCAAGGAGTACGCAGAAGCCGAGCAGGCGTTTCGCATCGCCTCGCAGGGGTTCACCGGCGCGCGGCGGCACGAAGCGCTGGCTTGGCTGGGGCAGGCGCAGTTCGCGCAGGAGAAGTACGAACAGGCGGATTACACGCTGTCGATCGTGATCAACGAGGGTGTCACCGACTACGACGTGTACGGGTGGCGCGCGTACTCGCGCTACAGGCTCGGGCGCAACACCGATGCGCGGCGCGATTTCCTGAACGCCGCTGAGCACGCAACCACACCCGAGAAGCGGCAGGAATACCTCCAAGCTGCAGCCCAGTTTTCGCAGGACGGCAAATGACGCGCGTCTCCGCGCTGGACCCGGAGCTGGGTTTGCGACTGGGTATCGCAATTGGCGAAGCCGACATCGTCGTCGAGTACGCCAACGGCCGCCTGCAACTCCGCGACACCCGCCCGGGTGCGCCGGGGCCGGTGTGGGCTGACTTTGAATCCGTCGCCATAGAAACCCGGCGCGAAGCCGGCCGCGGGTTGCTGCTCGCGAAAGCAATCGGAGTGAAAAAGGGCGTGCTGCCGCAAGTGCTCGACGCGACGGCTGGGTTGGGGCGCGACGCGTATACGCTGGCTGCGTTGGGTTGCGAAGTGACAGCCGTCGAGCGCTCAACCGTGGTGGCGGCGCTGCTGGCCGATGCGCTCGAGCGGGCTACGGGTGATCCCGCGGCGGCAAGGATCGCGCTGCACACACGCGACGCGTGCGCGGTCATGGGTCAACGGATGTTCGAGGTGATCTATCTCGACCCGATGTTTCCGGAGCGGCGCAAGAGCGCCAAAGTGAAGAAGGAAATGCAGTACATGCAGGCGCTTCTGGGCGACGAAGATGGCGCCGAGCTGTTTGAACCCGCGCTGCAATGCGCCACCCGCCGGGTGGTGGTCAAACGCCCCATCCACGCGCCGCCGCTGGCAGCGTCACCCAACCCAACACACGTGCTCAAGGGCAAGTCGGTGCGGTTTGACGTGTATACCCGGAGGTAGTCTTTCGCCGGCAAAACACCACGCGACGATGCAACGAGCGCCACGACGCAACGAAGAAACTGGTAGTTCGTCGCGCCGTCGCGCTCGTCGCATCGTCGCGTGCCGGTAGTTCGGGCTAGAGCAGTTTCAGGGTTCGCTTGCAGGACGGGTAGCGTCGAAGGTCAAGAGTTGAATGTCGAAAACAACTTCGACTTTTGACCTTAGACCTTAGACCGCAATTCAAGCAGGACGAGGATTCGGCAAACCGACATTGAACGCCCTCTAAGGCGGCGAAGCGGGAAGAACATCCGCGAACCAGAAACCGTCACGCTCCACGCGCTCGCCGACTTCGATCGCGATCGGGTGCGCGAACATCGGCCCGGCGTACACGAAGGTGTGAAACTCGCCCCGCTCGCCGCAGGGGTCCACGCCGGCTGGCAGGTCGGGCAATGCCTCGTGGAATGGGCGCCCGACAAACGAGGGGTCAAGCTGCTTCGGGTCACCGCAGGTCAGCACCGCGCGCAAACCGCCGTCCAGCATTTCCTGCGCCAGCGAACGCGTGTCCCGGCCCCAGATTGGGAACAGCGGCGCGATCCCGGTACCAGCCAGATTCTTCTCGCGGTACGCGCGGATGTCCTGAAGAAACAGGTCGCCGAACGCCACGTGCGTGACACCATCCGCGCGCGCCTGCGCCGTCGCGCCGGACATGCGGCGCTCGTACTCCTCGTTGGTGCACGGCCACGGCAGCATGACTTCGCGCAGCGGCAACCCGGCGGCGTTCGCCTGCGCGCGCAGCAGCTCCGCCCGCACGGCGTGCATTGCCACGCGCTCAAATTCTTCGTTCAACGTGGTAAGCAGCCCGACAACCTGCACGTCCGGCATCTGCCGCAGTGTGTGCAGCGTCCATGCCGAGTCTTTTCCGGATGACCAACTTAGGAGCACACGCCGCATAGGATTTTGGATTTTAGATTTTGGATTTTGGATTGAACTACGTTGGCACAAACAATCGTCGTCAGAACCAATCCAAAATCGAAAATCCAAAATCCAAAATCGACCGCACCACGGACAGCCCAAACCACCGATTCGTAAGTACCATAGAACGACGGAGGTGACCCATGTGGGATCGCTCATATCGCTGGCAGCGCTTCGCCCGCATAGGCGCCGGCGCGCTGGCTGTCGGCGCAATGCTGGCTGGCATGGCGGCTGTATCGCAGACCGAAGCCGCGGGCCGCGCAGCCGACGGCGTGGCTGAAATCTCGCGCGAAGCACAGCCTGACAACGAAAGCACGTTCCTGTGTGAAGTGCCCGCGGTGCTGGGCGTGCGCAACGGCGTGCTGGTCTATCGCGAAGGTAAGGACGGCACAGCCGAGATCGTCGGCCGCGTCATCAAAGTGGACGAACACAGCGCCGAAAGCCACCAGGTGACCGTGCTGCTGACACCCAGCGCGGCGGGCGCGATGTCCGGCGGCGGCAAGATTCGCGGCGCCGAGCCGACGCTGAGCGTCGAGAATGCATTCCGCCTGATCATCAGCCCGGACATCCCGCGCGAGGAAGCGAAGATCGCGCGCGACACGCTGTGGCCCGCGATCCAGGAGCATGTGCTGCCGAAGCTGAAAGAGCGCGTGACCAAGGAGGTCACCGAGAGCTTCGACAACATGGACGGCGAAGACCGCGAACTGCTCGACAAGAGCGTGCGTGAGCTGCGCACCGAGATGCAGGACCTCGAGGAAGAGTTGGTCAATCGTTTAGCCAACCGCGCGTGGGAGGTCATCGGCGTAAGCGGCGTGGCGGAAGGCGTGCTGCGCAAGACCGGCGAAGGAGCCGAGAACGCGGTAGAGGATGCGCTGGACTGGGCCAAGGGCCTGTTCGGCGGCGAGGGCAAGAGTGAAGAGACGAAGAAAGACTTCCTCACACCCGAGCGGGCCGCTGCACTGCGCCTGGCGCTGGAGCAGGAGGTTGAATCCTTTCTCAAGGAAAAAGACACCGAGATCAAGCGCAGGCTCAACAAGGTGTTGAACAACCGCCGCGCCGAGTTTGTCGAGAAGTTCGAAACCAAGTGGGGGCCAAAGCTGTACGAGAACGCGCTCGTGCCAAGCTGGCTTGAGGGCGAAGAGGGCGTGCTGGAGGCCGCGGAAACCTACGCCAACGACTTCGCCAAGCGCCGCCTGCTGACCAGCGAAGGCGGCCCGCGGCTGCTGCTGGCGTACGCGTTGCGCAGCAGCCTGGGCATCACGCAGGACCTGTTCATCGTCTACACCTCGAACATCTTCGCGA
>CAZNBU010000363.1:0-4032 GCA_964571035.1 uncultured Planctomycetaceae bacterium
TCAAGATCCCGCCCGGCATGTCTGGGTCGAAATCTACGACGGGACACGGTGGGTGCCTTTGGACGCGAAAGGATCGCAGCCCGGGCGCGCTCTCGGCGACGTGCGCAATTGGTCCAAGACCGTCGTCTATGACGTTGGGCCGCTTGGGTCAGGCGCGGAAGTGCTGCTTACAAGCTGGGCGGACGTGCGCTCGTGGCTGACGGAAGATCAACGTCGCTTGTGGGAGCGGTTTCTTCGGTACCACGTACAGCCGAACGGCCCTGCGCTTGAAGAGTACAAGAAAGTCATCCCCGCCAGTTGGCTGGGCGGGAAGAAGATGACTTGGAACTACATCGCCAAGGCGCTCGACGAAAAGCGCGCGGCTATTCCGCCGCAGCTTGTCCTGGACACGATCAAGGTTGCGCTGGGCCAGTTGAGCGAAGCTCATTTGGTCGGACTGGTAGGTAAGAACACCGCCGCCAACGCCCAACAGGAACTTCTGACGCTGCGCACTTTGGAAGAGGTCAACGAAGTTCAGGTTTCGGAGTGGGTTGCCAAGCTGCAGGACTCGGGCAAGGACGGCGAAAAGGCAGTCCGCGAATTCGCGGTAGCCGCCGGTGCAAAGCCCGATGCCAGTCGCAAACACTGCGCGGGGTTGATGGCCGCCAAGCTCATACTTGAAGCCAACGCCCTTGGCGTTGAGTTCTCAGCCTGGGTTGAAGGCATGGCGCGCCTCAAGGCAGAAGCCGACGCGGCAAGAATGGATTTCAGTGCGTGGCTGGAAGGTCCGGGGGCGGCGCGGCGGGATGCCGTACTTCGCGATGCTCGTCCCGAGTTGTCTGGCGAATTGACCGGCAGCGGGGAGAACTTCTTCAAACGAGTGCTGAAAGTGCTGCGCAGGGTGTTCGTCACCGCGCCGGGCCGCGTGATTCGCGACTTCGGCAAAATGATCCTGAAGCTTCGCAAGGACGTGCCCTGGCTGTCGGAGTTCGTCACGCGTCCCCTCGGCATCGACTTGATGGCGACGGCGCTGGAGCAACTCGGCAACGCGATGGTGGATGGCTCAACCGCCGCGTTCGATGCAATGGCGCTTGGCAAAGAAGTAGCGGGAACGCTTGTAGCTGCCGAGGGCGCTCTTGCTGCCGCCGGGCCGTTCCTACCGCCACCTTGGAACGTCGCAGCTGTTGCCGTGGGCGCACTGAGCATGGCCGCTGGAAGCTATCTGGGCAAAGCACTGCAAGAGGCGGAACTGAAGAAGGCCGGAATCGACCCATACAAACAGACTATGTACGTCGATGAACACGGGCGTCAGGTCGATGCGGACGGGCTCCCGCTGGACCCTGTTCAGCGTCAGGCCGAATTGCAGCGGCGTCAGCAGCAGGCGCAACTCGCCGGGTGGACTCAAGGGCCGGACGGGTTTGTCTACGGCCATTACGACTTCGGCGCACCGTACGGAATGCAGTACGTGGCGCTCTACTGGAACGGAAACGGCTGGAAACTCGGTTTCATTCACGCGGAGGGACAGTGGCGACAAGTTGCCTGATCAACCCCGCGCGAATGAACTTCCGATGCGCTCGCTGCGGTAGGGAGTCGCTTTCGTTTCGACCGCGCTGTGGCGGGTGCGGAGCGTGGAACTCACTGTCCCGCCGTCGTCATCGGAAAGCAATTCAATCCGCGCCGCAACCAGAGCACGTAACGCTTGGTGCGCTGGCTGGCGTCGAGCGCAAGCGGCTGGTTTCGGGCTGCGAACCTTGGGACCGCGTGCTGTATGGCGGTCTGGTCTACGCCCAAAGCGTTGTGCTGGTCGGAAAGCCGGGTGTGGGGAAGTCCACGCTCGCATTGCAGTTGTCGGAACTGTACTTGGCCCAAGTGCCTGTCCTGTACGCTTCTGCTGAGGAAATCGGCGAACAGGTAGCAGAACGGGCTGCCCGCATTGGCGTCGATGTTTCGCGCATTGCGTTCCTTGGCTCGCTGGATGTGAACGACCTGGAGGCTTCGATTGCAGACATTCGGCCAGGTATCGTGTTCATTGACTCAGTTCAGTACGTCGATGACCGCCGCGGCCATGGAACTACTTTGCAGCGCCGCTTCGAAGCGCTCGAACGCCTATTGCGGATCGCGCGAAAGTACGGCACTGCTGTCGTGATGCTCTCGCAAGTCAACGGGAAGGGCGACGTGAACGGCGGAGAACGAGTGAAGCACGTACCTGACGCGGTGGTGGATATTGAGAGCTCGGACGGGTCGGACAAGGTAACGCTGCGTGTGGACGAAAAGAACCGCTTCGGCCCGAAAGGGTTGAGCGCAGCGATGCGCATGACGGGAAAGGGTTTTCGATGGATTGCCAATGCCTAGTGGGGTCCGGGGCGACGTACGACGCATACAATGCGCCGCAAGCACCACCTACGCCGCTCGAATCTGCGCCGGAGTTCAAGTACTACGGAGCGCAATGGGCGCGCCCGCCGTTCCCGCCTGGCTGGAGTGCAAGCGATTACATGGACTACGCAGCCAACCAGATTCCGATGATCAAGGAGTCCCTTGAAGAGGCGCGGCTGTGCACCCAGCACGTTGTCGGGCATCCCTTGCAGGCGTTCGCCGGTTGGATCGACTTGGGGCTGGAACAGTACGATACGGCAATGGGCGCGCTGATCGACGCAGTGGCGATGGGCGGCGACCCAGAGCGGGCGGTAGCCCTTCACCGCGAACTACGTCCCTTACTGATGTCCGTGATTCCGCTTACCGCCGCGGCCATGAGCAAGGCGGCCGAAATCGGGTTTGAGGTCGGTTACCTTGTCGGCTGGGCAAAGGGATGGGAAGCAGGCTGGAAGGCCCGGGATGAGGACGCTGACAGCTTCTCGACTTGGCTCAAGAAACTGCTGGCTACTGGGGGCGTCGGCGTGGCTTTACTTGGCGCTTTCGCCCTGGCTGTACTTGCTCTTCGCCGCTAGCAAGGATCCCTGCAGCTGCAACTTCGTCTTTTGCCATCTGCCACAACGAGCGCGGAACGAACTGTCCGATCTGTTCACCAAAGCAGTTCTCGACGATATGCAACGCACTGAGCGCGAAGTGGGCTCTCGCTAAACCAACGCCAGTTTCATTGATCATAGCGTGAAGCATGTCGTGACACTCGAAGCATAGTTGCACCAGGTCAGCTGCAGTTTCCTGGCCGACGTTCCTGTAGGTGAGGTGATGGAGTACAGGTGACTCAGTGATGCACCCACAGCAAAAGCAAGGTGCCAAGGGATCGATGAACTTCTTGCGGATCGATTGCCAGTGGTCGCTCTTGAGGTAGGCCTTGTGATCGGTGTACCCGCGAGCTTGCAGCAACGCGTCACGCAGTTCCCATTGCTCTGTATGCACGATCTGTCCCCAAAACGTGCGAAAATTATTCAGTCCGTTTATCCCGTGTCCAGCGTCGGCATTATTCAGCCTACTTAGCGTATGAACGTTTCCGCCCAACTATGCCTCTGCCTGCTCCACTGGCTTGCCGGTGGCGGGGTCAATCACGTGCCCGCCGTGGCGCTGCAAGTAGTGCCTGAGTGTGTCGAGTCGGGCATGGCGCGTGGCCTTGATCGCGTCGAACACGTTGGGCTGGGTCGAAGCCAGTCGCGTTGCATGGCGACGGCGGACGACTCGACCATTGAGTTCCGGCAGTCCAAACTCCTCACGGAACGCTGCCCAAATCTGGTCGTAGTTGGGCGGCTCCCATCCGCATGGCGCGGTGGCGGACCGAACGGCGAACAGCATGGGACTTTGGTTCGCAGCCATGTAGTCGGACAACTCGGCTTGGACGCTTGGGCTGATTGCCAAGGGGGTTCCTGCGAGCGGCGTCTTTCTCGCCCGGGCTTCGTGGTCGATCAAGCGAATGTGGGCGGGCTTGGCGTCAAGGTGGACTTCGTCGCGGTGCAGAAACGCGAGTTCCCAGGGACGCAAACCGAGATCGGAACCAAGGGTCAGCCAGAGGTAGAACGCGCCCGGTCGCCAGTGGCCCATGAACGCGATGCGTTGCCGCTTGCCCTGGGTGAAGCGAATTGCGGTGCTCCCCTTGAAGACCCA
>CAZNBU010000364.1:0-4027 GCA_964571035.1 uncultured Planctomycetaceae bacterium
TACGGCTCAGCGGACAGCGGGTCGAGCGCCTTGGCGGCGTTGAGCTGCGCCAGGATGTCGCCGTTCGGCGCCACAGGCTTTTCGGGGCGCGGCGAGGTCTGGAACTGCGAGTCGGTCTGCGCGTGGATGACCAGCGCTTGCGCCATCAGCGGATCGAGCGGGTAGATCGTGCCGGGCTTCGGCACGGTGTAGCCCAGCGCCTGGTTCCACCAACTCAGAGCTTTCAGCGCGTCGCGCACCTTGGCGTGGTCGCTCTTTTCTTCGCCGCGGCGCGGCAGGTTGCGGTGCAGCAGCATGGCGCAGTACAGCACGCGGCCGGCTTCGTAGCTGGGGCTGGCGTTGGTGATGCGGTCGAGCGCGGCGTTGGCGGCCGGGTAGTTCTGTTGGCTGAACTCAAGCTCAGCCAGTGTGAGCCACGCGCGGCCCTGCTCTTCTTCAGCACTCACGCCCTCTTCGAGGACGAGCTCGCCCGCGCCGAGCATTGCAACCAGGTCGTTGATCTCGGTGCGTGCCTCGTCAAAGCGCCCGGTGCGGATCAGGCAGGTTGCAAGCAGGCGACGCGCTTCGGCGTGGTTGCGCGCCTCATTCAGGTGCGGGATTGCCGATTCGTACAGGCGCAGGCGCTGCACGAAAATGCGCCCGACGGCCATGGCGAAGCGCTCGCGGTCGGGTGACTCAACGCCGGCGCGCAGCGCGCCGATGTACGTCGAGAGTTCGGCATCGAGGTTGTTGCGGTCGCGGTGAAACGCCGCCAGCTCGTCATAGATGCTGGCCAGCTTGGGGTTGCGGTCGCGGATGTAGACGAACTGCGCCTGGTAAAAGCGTGCGAACTCGTTGCGTTCTTCAGGCGTGAACCCGTCGTCTTTGTCCTCGACGTTGGCGATCAGTTCGCGGTGCGCCTCTTCCCACTTCCTTACGGCTTCGCGCCGGTCTTCGCCGTTGAACTGGTTTACGTAGCCTTCAAAGATGTCCACCCAGGTGCGCGGATAGCTCTTGATCGTCACCTTCTGCGGCGGAACCCAGTACATGCGGCGGCGCTCGTCCACCAGGTTCAGCACGCCCTGAACTTCGTGGCGCGGCTGGCGCGGGTTGATGGCATAGAAGTAGAACTTTGCGCCGGCTGGTGTGGTCTTGTCGGGTCCGGTCCAGCGCTCGAATGCCGTACGCCACACCGACGTGTCGTAGCGCTTGGGCAGGCCTGTGCGCTCCCAGCGCTGCAGCTTGGGCGCCATGTCGCCCTTGCCTGCGCCCAGCAGCGGCGCGCCGACGGCGTTGGAGATCCATTCCGGGCGGACCTCCCATTCCTTGTTCGCGCCTTCCACCTGGATCACGAGATAGCGGCGCGGCTTGTCCTCAAGCGTGTACTGGGCCGACAGCGGCGCGCAGCACAGGCACGCAAGCAGCACGGCCATGATCAATGGGCAATGATCAATGATCAATGATCGCCTGCGCGAGGCTGATGAGCCGGTGATCATTGACCATTGAACATTGATCATTTCGCTTTTCCTCATCCTCCGAACTCGTCCTTCTCGTCCACCTTCAACTCCACGCGCCGTGTGTCGCGCGGGATAAACCCGTCCATCTTGGACAGCGCCGGGCGCCAACCTGCCGGCGTGTCGAAGTCGCGCATCGGCGCGAACCCCGGCGCTTCAAGCCGGATCGGCGGCAGGCTGCGGTACTGCTCGACAGTCAAAGACCACGCCGACGGCTTGGATTGCACGAAGGCGTCGCGTTCGTCGTAGAACGGGCGGTTGATGTCGCTGGTCTCCGGCTCGGTCGGCGTGATCTCGACAGGTTTCTCCAGCAGCCGGATTGCCCGCTCCGCGACCCCCTGCTCGGCGCCTGCGGCTGCGATACTGGCTGCGCGCACCTCGGCGTCGATGTCGGCGACCTGCCCGCCCAGCGGCTCGGCGTTGAGGGAGATCAGCACCGTCGCGATCAGCACGATCGCGAACAGGATCTTTTCTTTCCACTCGCCCAGCTTTCTCAGGATGTCGTCTGCATTCATGGGTTGTCTCCAGCCCATCGATTTTGGATTTCGGATTTTGAATTTTGGATTGCCGACCGCGCGGAAGGCGTAGTCGCAGTCCAATCCAAAATCGAAAATCGGAAATCCAAAATCATCTGAATCTCCTCGGTTGGTTGGTTGCCTGTTGTTGCTGCTGCACGGATTCGTCCACCGGGTAGCTTGAGTCTTCGTTCACGCGCCAGGCGACGACCGTCATGGTCACGTCGATCAGGTTGTCGTTGGGCGCCAGCAGGTCGGGCTTTTCAAACTTGAACTTCTCGACCGACAGATAGCGGTGCTTCAGCTCGCCTTTGCCCGGCCGCTGCAGGTCCAGCATGAAGTTGTACAGCGCGAGCTCGGTCGCGCGCAGTTTGATCACCAGCCCCTCGCCGCTGAAGTACGGGCGCTCGCCCGCGGCGGCCGCCTTGGTCGGCACGCCGCGCGACGACAGGGTTTCATCGACCGGCGTGAACTGCAGGCTGCTGATTTGCGCGACGCCGGTGCGGTCTACGCTGTGGGCGACGGTGCGCACGATGTCCAGCTTGCGAAGGTAGCCTGCGATGTCTGCGCTGGAGTAGTTGCCGCCGCCATCGGGGCGCGTGAACCCGAACGCCTTGGGGTCGCTGACGTCGATTGCGAAGTAGCGCTGGAACCCAAGCTCGCGCTGCAGCTCGCGGTCCCGAAGCTGGTAGATCTTCGCGAACTGATCGTCGGTGCTGGCGTTCTCGGGCAGCACGCCCAGCGTGTACTCGGGCGCGGTTTCGAACACCATCTTCTGCGCGCGCGCCTGCGCGACCTGCGTGACGTTTTGCGTCTGGTCCTGGATGCGGCGGCCCTGCATCGTCGCGGGCTCGCCGTCAAACTTGACCGCGTCGCTGAACAGCGCGCGGTAGTTGGCCTGGAACAGGCTGCGCGACTGGGCGCGCTTTTGCTCGATGCCGGCTTCGAGGTCGCTGAACTCGCCGTTGGCGATCACCAGGATCACCAGCATCACGATCAGCACCACGATGAAGCGCGCGTGTTTCAGCAGGAAGGGTTTCATCGCGCCACCTCCTGCTTCAGGATGTCCAGCTCAACGATGTGCGTGACGTCCAGGCCCTCGGCAGCCGGGTTGTCCTCTGCGGGGCCGGGGGTCACCTTGTGCACGCCGGGAAGCGCTTTAAGCGTTTCGCGCAGTTGCACGTTGACCTCGTTGGGGTCGGCGCCCGGTTGCCGCTCGATAAAGAACTCGATCTTCAGCTTGCTGGCCGGCTTGAAGTCCTTGGCCTTCTCGGGGTTGGTGGTGTCGGTCACCAGCTCCGCCGACTTGATGCGCACCGAAGCCGGGCGCACCCTGGCGAACGCCAGCATCACCTGCGTGGACACGCGGCCCGGGCCGGTGGCGACCAGCGATGCCTCGGCGCGTTTTTCGGCGCGCTCCAGCGCTTTCTTGTGGACGTCAATTTCGCTGCTGGCGCTGGCGTAGCGGCCCAATGGGCCCTGCTGCGTCTTCTTCAGGTAGTCGTCGGCTTCGCTCGCGCTGCGGCTGCTGAGGATGTACAGCGGCAGCACCACGGCGATCACCAGCGCAGCCGCCAGGTACAGGAACAGGCTCTTGTTCAGGAACTCGCGGCGGCGGCGCACACTGGCCGGCAGGAACTCCGCGCGCTCGGCTTTGCGGTCGGCGTCCAGCGCCGCAAGCCCGACCGCCAGCGTCAGCGCCGGGCGATAAGCCTGCGCGGTTTCGCGCGCGTTGTCGCTGAGGCCGGTGACGTCAACGTTCTTGAGCGGGTTGAAGACCTCCACGGTCTTGCGCACCCGGTTCATCATCAACTCGCGCAGGCCGGGGATCGCGGCGCCCGCGCCCGACAGCACGATCTTGCGCACGTCCATGCCCGGCGCCTTCATCGCTGCCTTGGCGACCAGCACCGTGCTGAGAATCTGCTGAAACAGGCGCGCAGCCACTTCCTGCCCGCCCTGCACGGGCGCGAAATCGTCGGGCACGCGGTGCGGGCAACCTACTTCTACTGTGCGGCCGCG
>CAZNBU010000365.1:0-4022 GCA_964571035.1 uncultured Planctomycetaceae bacterium
TTTCTTGTCACCGGATTCTGGGCGCGAGGCGCAACCAATGGGTTTCTGTACGCGACCCTTGCAACCGCCACCAACATCATCGCGGGCTTTACCGGTTATGCAGCCTTTGGAAACGTCGTGTTTTTCGGCGTAGGCGCGTACGCGACGGCCCTCCTGATGCTGTCCGGGATGGCGTTCATCCCGGCCGCCATCATCGGCGGGCTGATCTGCGGGGCCTATGCGATTGTTGCTGGCTATCCCTTGCTGCGTCTGAAAGGCCACTACTTCGCGATCGCGACGCTTGGTCTGAACGAGATGACCAAGGCAATCGTACTAAACCTCAACTTCACGGGTGGCGGTCGGGGCCTGGTGGTGCCACTGCCCACGATAAGCGCCGTCACCGTGTCGGTGTACTTTTACTTCGTGATGTTTGTACTCATGTGTGGTGCAGTCGCCGCGGCGATGCTGATCATGCGAACAAAATTCGGCGTTGGATGCCGAGCGATCCGATCCGACGAAACCGCCGCCGCGGTGATGGGCATCAACACGACTTTCTATAAAGTCGCGGCATGGTCGGTGAGCGCGTTCATCATGGGAATGACGGGTGGCGCGTACGCCTACTGGTTCGCCTACATCGATCCGGTAGGATCCTTCGATATGCTGATATCGGTCAAGATTTTCGTGATGATCCTGCTGGGGGGGATCGGCACGATAGCTGGTCCGGTCCTCGGCGCCATATTCGTCGAGACCGTGTCCACGATAGTGTGGAGCAAGATGCTTACGTTCCACGTAGGCTCGCTGGGCATCATCATCATGATCGTTGTGATCCTGATGCCGAGCGGCTTCGCCGCATTCATCAAGAGGGGGCGCTTCTCGATGCGTGCCCTGTTCGAGAGTGTCCAACAGAGCCGCATCAGGTGATGCACATGCTAGTGGTCAAGAATGTCACCAAACGCTTCGGCGGTATTGCTGCCGTCGACAATCTGACGTTCGAGGTGAAAAGGGGAGAGGTCCTGGGATTGATCGGCCCCAACGGAGCGGGAAAGTCGACGCTGGTCAACCTGATCAGCGGGGTTACACACTCCGACACCGGTGAAATATGGCTGAAGGATCGGCTCGTTTCTCGGATGCGTTCTTATGAAGTGGGAAGGATTGGAATTGCCAGAACCTTTCAAATCGTAAAGCCTTTTTCGGGCATGACTGTTCGCGAAAACGTGTTCGTCGGAGCCCTCTTCGGACGGAAGCGTGAGACAAACCGCGCGCTCGCCGAAGAAAGGACCACGCACGCGCTGAAGGCCACACATCTTTACGAACTGCGGGATCAGGATGTTTCGGTCACCACGCTGGGACAGCGCAAGAAGCTGGAACTCGCGCGGGCATTGGCCACGGAGCCCGAGTTGCTGCTGCTGGATGAGGTGATGGCCGGCCTCAGCCCAGCCGAAATGCAGGTGATCATGGAACTAGTGAGGCAAATCAACCGGGCGGGGGTGACGGTTGTGGTCATTGAGCACGTTATGAAGGCGATCATGGGCGTATCAGATCGAATCGTTGTACTTCAGAACGGGCGGTTGATCGCAACGGGAGCGCCGGGAGATATTGCGAACGACCCCGTGGTGATCGGCGCCTATCTGGGGAAACGGTACAAAGCATTAAATGACGGTACAAGGCGATAAATGACAGTGAACGACATGCCTAACCGGTGCATGCTCAGCCTGAAAGGCGTCGTTGCAGGTTATGGGGACGCGACGGTTCTACGCGGCGTCGATCTGGAAATACTTCAGGGAGAAATTGTGGCTCTAGTTGGCGCGAACGGAGCCGGCAAAACGACGCTGTTGCGTGCAATATCAGGCCTTGTCCAGTTGGATGATGGGGCAATTGACCTGAACGGTGCCCGTATTGATCGGCTCCATCCGACTACAATCGTCGCGCATGGGATCGCACATGTTCCCGAGGGGCGCAGACTCTTCGCAGGGCTCTCCGTTCGTGAGAACTTGTTGCTCGGCGCGATTCAGACCGGTAACAAAACTGTGCGCGCGCAACGACAAGAGGAGATACTCGCACTTTTCCCGAACCTGGTGAGCAGACAAGATCAGCTTGCAGGCACGTTAAGCGGTGGGGAGCAACAAATGGTTGCCATTGGGCGCGGCCTGATGTCGTCGCCGAAGCTCCTGATGATTGATGAGTTGTCACTGGGACTTGCCCCGATGGTCGTCGCTGAGATACTTGAGCGTCTAAGGCAGATTTCTGGACACGGCACTTCCATACTGATCGAAGAGCAGGACGTGTTGACTGCACTGGAGGTTTCGCGACGCGCGTACGTCCTGGAAAACGGAGCAATCAGCCTTTCGGGTCCGTCATCGGAACTGATCGTCGATGACAGGGTGCGTCTTGCCTACTTCGGCTTGTAGGCACCGGATCGGACAATGCTTGACATTATGAGGATGGACATGGATGAACCAAAGTGGTCGTTTCGAACGCAGATGCCGAATCAACAAGGCTCCGAATTCTACGAGGTCATAGTCCGTGCCTGGATGGACGAAGATTACAAGAAGCGACTTCTCAGTTCCTCCAAGGCTGCGCTACAGGAACTTAATATCAGATTCGACGAAGACGTGGAGATTTGAGTGCTTGAGGAAACGCCGCGGAAGCGATACCTTGTGATCCCATCCGTCGCTGCTGTTCGGGTCGGTGCCGTCCGCCGCGAAACCGAGAGCCCGGATCTGTGTTGACGGTCTTGAGGCTTTTCCGTCCGGATTGATCAGGCCACGCGTCGGACTCTCCTCGCCGAACGGCTCCCACGGGCATGCCAGCGTCAGGAACTTGGGAATGAAGGCGGAGGGCGCCCACCGGTGGTGCTGTGAATCGATTTCATGGTGCGGCGCATTTCCGTAGCTATCTGGGCGTGCCGAGTGTGCATGACTTTCGCGATCCCGGGAACGACCAGACAAAATCGCAGCCCTCCAACGTGGTCAAAGATGGGCAGACCCACCGACATTACCCCGGCTTCAAACTCCTCGATGCTCGTTGCATATCCACGCGCCGCTGTTCGATTAACCTCGAGCAGGAATTTGCGCTTGTCGGTGATGGTATGTGCCGTGTATTTGACCGGGTACCAATCCGCGAGCCACTGATTCACTTCACTCGGGGCCAGCCAGGCGAGGGCCAGCTTTCTCTGGGTCGGAACATCATGTGGAAATCGCTTGCCCAAGGGAATTGACAACTGGAGTCCGCCAGGACCATCCACCTTGTCAACCGTTATGAATGTTCCATCCGGCAGCATTTGGGAAATCCAATTGGACAGCTGCAGCCGATCTGAAAGCTCCACCAGCAGCGGGCGTACCGTGGCAATGACGCGCTGGGATCGCAATCCCCAAGACGTGTCGGCAACCACCCCCGACTTCAGCAGGTATTTTCGTTGTCCCTTGTCGTACTCCAGCCAATTGCTCGCAATCAAGGTCTGCAAGATCGCGTGGCAGTGACTGCGGCTGGTGCCCGTCGACTCGGCAATATCCATCAGGCCCATGCCCATGTCTTCTTTCCCGTTCAGCAAGCGCACGATGGCGATGGCCTTTATGACTGCTGGAACTTGAGGTGTATTGGCCACGCTTGGATAGTGTAGTGTCCGCGCCGATTCGATTTTGACCCGCCGTGCCGATTGAATATTGACCCGGGGACGGGCGCCGCTGTTGGAACGAGTGGCAGTGGATAAGTGTAGGTGGGTTGCAGGTTATTGTATTCCTTCTCGTGCATGATCGTGGTCGATGCGCGGTTGCGCATAGTGGATTCCGTTGCAGGCCAAGCCCAAGTTTGTTTCCCGCCGCGCCGCGCCCGCTCAGGACGTGTGAATGGTTCGGGAATGAGTCGCGGAGGCCCCAACACGCACGAATCGACCGCGTAGAACGCGTCAGGATCGATTGGCTGGAGGCGCTGAGGGGTTGAACGGATAGGAGATTCAACCGCGCAAACCTGAATGTGGAGGAGCCGATCGGTCGAGTCGATCGGTCGAGTCGATCGGTCGAGTCAAGCGTCCATTTTCGGTGGCA
>CAZNBU010000366.1:0-4003 GCA_964571035.1 uncultured Planctomycetaceae bacterium
AAGGCGGCGCCAAGGTGAAGATCAGCACTGACCGCGTGCAGATCAACAAGGTCGAGAACAAGGAAGAAGTCGTCAAGCTCGACAGCAAGAAGGACAAGGTTGGCGACCTCGACGAGGAATCCGCCATGACCGCGTTGATCGCCGGCAAGGAATTCACCGCCGACGTGGACAAGCAGGGCGTTGTCTCCAACCTCAAGGGCTTGGACGCCTACCGCGAAGCCGTGAAGGAAGAGCTGGGCGCGGAATACGCCGACGCGGTTGACTCGTCGCAGATTACGATGGTTCAGTCGCTGGAGCAGGCCTACAAGATGCTGCCCAAGGCGCCGGTGAAGGTCGGCGACTCATGGAAGAGCGACTGGAGCATGGACCTGGCGGGGCTCGGCAAGATGACCTTCAAGGGCACCTACAAACTCGAAGGCGTAGAAGACAAAGCCGGGCGCAAGTGCGCCAAGCTGGCCGTCACCGGCGACATCAGCATTGAGGCCGCCGCAGACGCCGAGATGGCCGTGGAGATCAAGAACGTCGACTGGAAGGGCTCGATGTGGCTCGACCTCAAGACCCGCGAGACCGTGTACTCAGAAATGACGATGAAGTACGACCTGGCGATGGCGATCATGGACATGGAGATCATCACTCCCAGCAAGGTCACCGCGAAGGTGGAGCTGCTCGGCGAAGAAGCCGACAAGGCCGAAGACAAGGCCGCCGACGAAGGCAAGGCCGCCGAGCCGAAGCCTGAGAAGGAAGGCAAGTAGACCCAACCGGAAGGGTGAGCGGTGCACACTACTATGAGAACACTTGGAGTCTGCCTGGTGATGCTGGCGGCGTGTGGCCTGACGTTGGGTCAGGACACGCCGCCCAAAACCGAGGCTGCCGAAGGCACGTTTGATCTTCGGCCTGTTCTCAAGAAAGGCTCCACCTCGCGCTATCGGCTGACGCAGATCACCGAGCAGAAGATGGAGTTGATGGGCGAGAAGCGGCACACGGTCAGCACCACAATCTACGATGCCTCCCAGACCTGCCTGGAAGCCTTTGAGGATGGCGGCGGCAAGATCCTGCTGAAGTACGAACGAGTCGAGCTGAAGAACGTCGAGAACAAGAAGAAGACACTCGATTACGACAGCAGCAAGGACAAGCTTGATGATCTTGAAGAAGGCGACCGGATGAAGGCCGTCCTGGCGGGCCTCGAGTTCACGGTAACCGTGGATGTCGAGGGCAAGGTCGAGAAGCTTGAGGGCTACGACAAGTTCAAACAGGCCGTACGTGAGCACGTCTCCGAGATGCACGCCGACATGGTCGAGGCCATCGCCGGCGAGGCGATGATGCGCGACGCGATCGAGCAGACAACCCGCAACCTGCCCAAGGAGAAGGTGAACAAGGGCGACAAGTGGAACGCTGAATGGGGAGTGAAGGCGCCGCTGCTCGGCGAGGTGACGTACAAGATCGAGAACACTCTCGCCGGCCCCGCCACCAGGAACGCGCGCAAGTGCCTCAAGGTGACGCAAACCGGCACCATTGAAGTCGGTGGCGAGAGCATGTTTGAGTTCAAGGATGTGGACTGGAAGGGAACGTTGTGGATCGACATCGCCACACGCGAAACGGTCTACAGCGAGAGCAAGATGAAGAGCGAGATGATCATGAACCTGGGCGGCGAGGTGAAGGTGCCCAGTGAGGTCATCACCCGGGTCGAACTGCTGCCCGCAAAGGATGCGGACAAGGGCGGCAAGCCCGCCAAGGGCGGATCATCGAAGGGTGCGCAGAAGGAATAGCAAGCGTGTTTTGATTGCCACGGCGGACTTCGCGGACGATACTGTGCCCGAGGTCCGCCGTGAGTTTTCTGCACAACGACGCGCCGGCTGATTCCTCCGAGCTTGAAAGCTTCGGCGGGTTCGCGGTTGCCGAAGCCCCGCAGTACGCCCACGGCGGCCGGCCCGCCGAGCCCATTGAGCTTGAGCTGGAGCTTCCCGCCGCCCGCTTCACCCCGATCCCGCAGGCCTACGAGTTGCGCTGGGGCCGTGTGGTCCCGGTGCGCCACTGGCACGACGCCCCGCTGGTGCCGAACTCACTGCTGCTTGCCCTGTTCATCGTGCCGGCGCTCAGCGGTGCAGCCGTCTGCGCGATTGGCATGATGCGGTGGTGAACGACACCGCTGCCGCCCACCCATTTGCCCTGCTGCGCGCCATGCCCGCCATGGACGTGCCGCACGTGCGCCTCGGCGACTACCCCACGGCGCTTGAGCCGCTGGCGGCGCTGGGCGACGTCTGGCTGAAGCGCGAGGACGCGAGCTCGCAGCTCTATGGCGGCAACAAGCTGCGCACGCTGGAGACGCTGGTCGCCGACGCGCAGGTTCGCGGCGCGCGCGCCGTCTGGACGCTGGGCGCGTACGGCAGCAACCAGGCGCTGGCGTGCATCCTGCATGCGAAGCGGCTTGGGTTCCGCACCGGCGCCGTGTTGTTCCCGCAGCGCGCGACGCCCACCGGTGCAGAGAACCTTGTCGCGTCGCTGTGCGCAGCCGACGAGGTGCGCTGCCTGCGCAGCATCGCAACCTTTCCACTGCACTGGTGGGCCCGGCAGCGCGCGCACCCCGGCGAGTACCTGATCACCCCCGGCGGCGCGGTGCCACTGGGCGCGATGGGCCACGTAGGTGCCGCGCTGGAGCTGGCTGAGCAGGTACGCGCCGGGCAGATGCCGCCGCCCGCGCACATCGTGCTCGCGATCGGCAGCACCTGCACGACAGCCGGGTTGCTGGCTGGCCTGCCGCTGGCGCGGGAACTCGGGTTGTGGCCGTGGGACCTGCCGACGCTCCACGCGGTGCGCGTCACGCCGTGGCCGGTGACCTCGCGGACGATGATCCTGCGCCTTGCCCGCGCGACCGCCCGCGAAGTGGCACGTCGCGGCGGGCCCAGCGCGAGTGTCGAGTCGCGGCAGCTCAAGCTCTACACGCGCTACTTTGGTTGGGGCTACGCGCGCATTACCCCCGGCGGGTTAGCCGCCGCCGCCCGATTCCGCGAGCTTGGCGCGCCGCCGCTCGATACCACCTACGCAGCCAAGTCGGGCGCGGCGCTGCTGGACATGGCGAGCGCCCTGCCCGGCCCCAAAGTCTTCTGGTGCACTGAAAGCAGCGCGCCGCTGCCCCCGCCCGACGAGGCGAAACTGCGACCCGTTCCTGCCTACATAAAGCGATGGTTGAAGAAGGCGCAAAACCGGAACGCATCTGCGTGATCGGGTGCCCCGGCACCGGCAAGTCCACGCTCGCGGCGCGGGTCGGGCAAGCGCTTGAGTTGCCGGTGTACCACCTCGACCGGATGTTCTGGCGCGCCGGGTGGGTGCAGCGCGACGAGCGTGAGTTCGATGCCGCGTTGCAGCAGGTGGTCGCGCGCGAGCGCGGGATCATCGACGGCAAGTACGCGCTCACGATGCCGCTTCGTTTTCCGCGCGCGCAGGCGATTGTGTGGCTTGACCTGCCGCTGCGCGACGCGCTGTGGGGCGTGCTGCGGCGCTACGCGCACACGCGCGGTCGCAACCGGCCCGACATGGGCGACGGGTGCCCCGAGCGCTGGGACTGGGAGTTCATCCAGTGGGTGCTCGGGTTCCAAGCCCGCCAGCGCAACCGCCAGCACATAGAAACCTGGGCCCCGCAAGCCAGGCTGATCCATATCACCCGCCGCCGCCAGGTCGAAGGTGTGTTCGAACTGCTAGGCCGCCAAGCCGCCAAGTAGCGCCAAGAACTACGAACTGCTTTCAACCACGAAGGACACGAAGAGCACGAAGAACCGCAAGCACGTTTGTCCTTCTTCGTGCCCTTAGTGTCCTTCGTGGTTCAAATGCCTTTGCAGTTCATATCAAGAGCCAGCGGACAATCCGGAAGGGGCGCTTAGCGGCTTTGCGTGAGACAGCTTTTGCTCTTGCCCCACCCCAGCCGTAATTGTATTGTCAGAGAAAACTGACGGAACTGAAATGGCCGCCGAGAACACACGCACCGAAGTCGAAGACCGCTTCATCGAAG
>CAZNBU010000367.1:0-3976 GCA_964571035.1 uncultured Planctomycetaceae bacterium
AGACCGACATGGTCAAGGATCTGCCGCGGGACGAACTGGAGAAGATGATCCCGCTAAAGCGCTTCGGCACGCCGGAAGAGATCGCGTCGGCGGTAAGCTACCTAGCAAGCGAAGAAGCCGCCTACATCACCGGGCAGGTTCTAGGCGTCAACGGTGGCATGTATATGTAGCGGGTGTGCGCGTTTCGTCGACTGTTTGAACAGCAAATGACCAATAACCAATACCCAATAACCAATGCGACGGGCCGCGTACTCGGCGAACCAATTGGTTACTGGTTATTGGTTATTGGTAATTCGCTGTTCCGCACCTGAGCAACCGAACATGTCGCAGCGCGTTTTCATTACGGGTATCGCTGCCATCTCTTGTCTTGGCAACTCTCTTGCCGAGATCGAGGACGCTTTGCGCGCGGGCCGCAGCGGCATTGCGCTTGATCCGGCCCGGGCCGAGCTGGGGTTCCGTTCGGCGCTCACCGGCGTTGTGAGGGGGTTTGATCCCGCATCGCGGCTTGACCGCAAGGCGCGCAAGACCATGCACGAAAGCGTGCAGTGGCAGGCGTTTGCGGCGCTGGAAGCGGTTGAACATGCCCGGTTGAAGCCAGCGCATCTGCGCACCGACCGCGCAGGATTGATCATCGGCAACGACAGCACCAGCGCGCCCAACGTGAACATTGCCGACGCGACGCGCCGCGACCGCACCACGCAAATGCTGGGCAGCGGCGCGATCTTTCAAGCCATGAACAGCAGCCCCAGCATGAACCTGAACACGCTGCTCGGCACACGCGGCGCGGCTTGGACGCTGGCTGCGGCTTGCGCGTCCGGCGCACACGCGGTGGGGCAGGCGTACATGCTGATCAAGCTGGGCATGCAGGATGTCGTCGTTACCGGCGGCATGCAGGAGATCACCTGGGAGGGCATGGCCAGCTTCGACGCGCTGGGCGCGTTCAGCAAGCGCATGGATGCGCCGCAGGCGGCAAGCCGCCCGTTTGATCGCTCCCGCGACGGGTTGGTGCCGAGCGGCGGCGCGGCAGCGCTGATCCTGGAAAGCGAATCGCACCTGAAGGCGCGCGGCGGCACACCGATCTGTGAGGTGCGCGGGTACGCCTTCAGCAGCGACGGCGAGCATCTGACGTTGCCCAGCGGCGAAGGCGCGCGCCGCGCAATGCAGGGCGCGTTGCGCAACGCCGAGCTCGATGCGCGGCAGATCGACTACATCAACGCGCACGCCACCAGCACCCCAGCCGGAGATGCCAAAGAAGCGGGTGCGATCCGCGAAGTCTTCGGCGTGGACACGCCCGTCAGCAGCACCAAGAGCATGACCGGCCACGAATGCTGGATGAGCGGGGCGAGCGAAGTGCTGTACTCGGCGCTGATGCTCCGCGGCGGGTTCATCGCGCCGAACCTCAACTTTGAGGCGCAGGAGGATGACGCGCCGCGCATCAATGTGGTTTCCAGGACCGTCGAGCAGCCGCTGCAGAACGTGCTGGTCAACAGTTTCGGGTTTGGTGGCACCAACGCGAGTATCGTTCTGGGTGCGGTGTTCGGAGTTCGGGGTTGAAGCAGAAAAGTCCAACACCGAACGCCGAACGCCGAACCCCGAACGCTTGCACTACTATCGTTGTCGGCTCCGGCATCAGCGGCCTCAGCACAGCCGTTGTGCTTGCGATGCACGGCCGCAAGCCGCTGGTGCTGGAAGCGCACTCGATCCCGGGCGGTTGCATGCAGATGTTTCTGCGGCGTGGGCCCGGCGGCGAGCGTTGCCGATTCGACACCGGCGTCCATTACGTTGGCTCGCTCTACCCGCGGCAGCTGATGTGGCGCTTGTCCCGGTACATTGGCATCGACGTCCCGACGGTGCCGCTGGATCGCGAATGTTTCGACCGCATTAGCCTGCCGTCGCGCGAGTTCCGTGTGCCTGTGGGGTGGGACGCGGTGGGGGAGGCGATGAAAGCGGCCTGCCCGGACGAAATCACGGCGGTCAACGCTTACATCGCGAAGATGAAGCAGGTCGAGTCGTCGCTCAACTGGCACGCCCTGAATTCCGACGCCGAGGGCGCGTACGACCGCGAGCTATACGACGTCACTATCGGCGAATTGATCCGGCGAATCGGCGCGAGCCCGCGTTTGCGATCACTGATCCTCGCCCAGTCATCGCTCTACGCCGCGCCGTCGGACAAAGCGCCGCTGGCGGTGCATGCGCCGGTAGTCGGCAGTGCGGTAGAAGGACCTCACTACGTGATTGGAGGCGGCGACACGATCACCAAGCCGTTAGTGGACAGGCTTTACGCGCTCGGTGGCGAGTTGCGCACGCGCTCACCGGTCCGGCGTGTGTTGGTAGAAGGCGACAACACGACCGGCGTCGAATTGGTAGACGGCGACGTGATCCGCGCGCCGGAAGTGATCGTCGCTACGCACCCGCATGTAGCCGCGCGCATCATTCCGCCTGACTCGTGGCGCACGGTGCTGCGTGAGCGACTGCAAGCTGCGCCCGAAAGCATCGGCTTGTTCTGCGTCTATGGCGTTGTGCGCGGCGAGTTGCCTGCTGGCGTCGCCGGCCGCAACCACTACCTGCTGCGCGATGACGATCCCGATTGTTTTTACATGCCGGAATTGGACGGCTCAGCGGACGCCATCGTAAACCTGCCTCCGCCCAACGGCGGGCCGCAGTTGGTCAGCGCCATGGGCAGCGCGCGCATGGAGTGGTTTGAGAAATGGCGCGGCACCCACACACCGCGCCGCGATCCCGAGTACCGCACGCTCAAGCAGCGTCTTACCGAAAACATCATGGCTATGCTGCGTGAGCGCATGCCGGAGCTGGCGGCGCATATCCACGTAGTTGAGTCCGCAACGCCGCTCACGATCCGCGACTACGCCCGCTACCCCGGCGGCGGCATCTACGGGTTGCAGCCGGGCCTCGACGCGCAGGGCCGTAACGGGGTACGCCGCCGCACGCGCTATGCGGGTCTCTACGTTACGGGCGCGGGTACCGGGACGCCAGGCATTCTGGGCGCTTGCGTGACGGGGTTCGCGGCGGCTGGGGCGATCCTCGGCACCGACGCGCTGATCCGCGAAGTGCGGGCCGCAACCGGGTAGCCGCACGTCGGCAATGGACGCGGCGGCTGGCAATTCCACAATCCACGCTTTGGATTGGCTGGCGAGCATGAGCCCCTTCGAACGCAGCTACCTCTACTTCGCGCGCCGCAAGGCGGTGCTGCCGGCAATGCTGCTGGGGCTTGTCGCGCTGGCGGTCGCGGGCGCGGTGCAGTTGCACTTTGAAGAAGACGTGTTCGCGCTGCTGCCGGCTGACGAGCCGCGCGTCGCCGAGACGCGCATTGCGCTGGATCGCTACCACGGGTTGGAGCGTGTCGTCATTGCTCTGGAATCGGACGACTCGGGTGCGCTTGCATCAGCCGTGGACCAGGCCGACGCGGCGCTGCGGGATGTGCCGGGCGTTGCGACCGTGTTCTCGCGCGTGGATCGCGACGCACAAATGGACATTGCCGCGCTGTACGCGGGCAAGGCTCCGCTGCTGTTTGATGCCGCGTTTGAAGCCGAGCTGGGGCCGCGGCTGACCACCGACTACTTTGCCGCGCGGTTGCAGAAGTACCTCGACGACCAGGTTGATCTCACGCCGGTGGACACGTTCCGGTCGGACCCGTTCGGCATTCAGCAGATCGTTGCAAAACGCTTCGAGCATCTAAGCGGCGGGTTTCGTGGCAAGCGCGACGCCCAGGGCCGCATCCTCAGCGACGACGGGCGCTTTGCCGTGCTGTTTGTTGAGCCGGACTTCTCATCCAGCGACACCGGCCGCGGCCGTGAATTCATGGCCGACCTGACAGCCGCGTTGCCCGATAACGTCACCGCGCACGTGATCGGCGCGCACCGCAGCAGCGTGGACAACGCGCAGGAGCTGCGCACCGACATGCACCTGACGATTGCCACCACCGTGATCGCTATTGTGCTGCTGTTCCTGCTGGTGT
>CAZNBU010000368.1:0-3963 GCA_964571035.1 uncultured Planctomycetaceae bacterium
TCGAATGGTGGCGAAATCGGTAACAGGCAAAGGGACGGCGTTCCTGCGGCAGTTCCGAAATCCCCTGATCTACATACTGGGAGCCGCAGTCGCCTTCGCACTTTCTGTGCAGGAATACACTGATGCCGGGTTCATTGGTGCCGTGTTGCTCGTCAATGCGCTGATCGGTGGCATTCAAGAGTGGAAGGCCGAAAGGGCCAGTCGCGCCTTGCAGAAACTGATTGTGACCCGCGCAACCGTCACCCGAGAGGGCGAGGGCCGGGAAGTGGCGGCACGAGGGGTTGTTCCAGGTGACATTGTGTGGCTCGAAAGCGGCAACCGGGTGCCGGCAGACATACGATTGCTGCACGCGCGTGGGCTCGAGCTAGATGAATCGCTGCTGACCGGTGAGTCACAGCCGGTCGCCAAAGACGCAAGCTGGGTCGGTATCGCAGCCGTCCCGCTGGCGGAACGACGCAACATGTGCTTCGCCGGATCCGTCGTGGCGCGCGGCCGGGGACACGGAGTGGCCGTCGCCACAGGATCTCGCACTTCCGTTGGGGATATGGCTCTCGAAATCGCGTCGCGCGGCATGGGTAGGCCGCCATTAATGGCGCGACTGGAACGGTTCTCGAGACTCATTGGCGTTGCCGTGCTCTTCGCGGTTGCAGTCGTTGTTGCGCTCGGGATCTTCCTTCACAGCAGGTCGCTGGAAGAGATGTTCATGCTGGCCGTGGCGCTGGGCGTTTCGGCGATCCCTGAGGGCCTTCCGGTCGCGCTGACAATCGTGCTGGCAATCGCCACGGCCCGCATGGCCCGGCGCGGAGTCGTGGTGAGGAGACTTGCTGCGGTCGAGGGGCTGGGCAGCTGCACGCTGATTGCCAGCGACAAGACCGGAACACTGACGTGCAATGAGATCACGGTGCAGCGGGTGGTGCTGCCTGACGGTGTTGAGTTTGACGTGACTGGAACGGGGTATACACCCCGCGGGGAGATTCGCCGCGACGGTGCCACGCTAGGACGTGGCGATGATCCGCAACTGGACACTCTTGCGCGAGCGGTCGTGTTATGCAACGAAGCCGCTTTGCACCGGTCAGGTGATGAATGGCGCTGGCGTGGCGACCCCACCGATGTCGCCCTGCTGGCTTTCGGGGTCAAGGCGGGAATGACTCGCGAGACGCTGGAAGAGGATTTCGAACCAGTTAACCAGATTCCGTTTGAGCCCGAACGAAAATACGCGGCAGCATTCCACCGCGCCAGAGACGGCTACGTATGCTTCGTCAAGGGAGCGCCCGAGCGTGTGCTGGCAATGTGTCGGTCGGATGTCAATGGCACGACGGCCTATCCGGATCCCCTTCGAGTTGCGAACGACATGGGGGAGCAAGGTTTTCGCGTACTCGCGGTCGCTGACGGACACTGCGCGGCGGTAGACCCCGCGGAATCGCCGCACGAGCCGAAGGACCTCACCCTCCGCGGATTTGTGGCCATGATTGACCCGCTACGTGAAGGGGCCGTCGCCGCAGTGACGGCATGCCGCGACGCGGGGATCAACGTCGCCATGGTGACAGGCGACCACCCAATAACGGCACTTGCAATCTCCCGCCAGCTCGGCCTAGCCGGAAGCGCCGACGAGGTACTCACCGGCGGGCAGATGGAGAGATTGACTCCGGACCAGTTGTCGCAACGGATAGCCGCTACGCGCGTGTTCGCACGAACCACGCCACAGCAGAAGCTTCAGATCGTGCATGCCGGCCAGAAGGGCGGCCATTTCGTGGCCGTCACCGGCGACGGAGTGAATGATGCTCCTGCGCTCCGGGCCGCAAATATAGGCGTTGCGATGGGCAGGTCCGGCACGGACGTCGCGCGCGAAGCCGCCGAACTGGTAATCAGCGACGACAATTTTGCGACTATTGTGGCCGGCGTCGAGGAGGGCCGCGTCGCCTATGACAACCTCCGCAAGGTGATCTTCCTGCTGGTAAGTACCGGTGCAGCGGAAGTCATCCTCGTCCTTCTGTCCGTTGCACTCGGGATGCCTGTGCCGCTTTTGCCGGTCCAGTTGCTCTGGCTCAACTTGGTAACCAACGGTATCCAGGACATTGCCCTGGCCTTCGAACCCAGGGAAGGAAATGTTCTTGCCCGTCCACCGCGCCCGCCTCGAGAGCGCATCTTCAATCGCCTGATGATCGAACGCGTGGTCGTCTCGGCCCTGGTGATGGGATTGATCGGCTTCGGGCTGTTCCGGTGCCTGCTCGATGCGGGGTGGGAGGAAGCGGCTGCTCGCAACGGCCTCCTGCTGCTGTTCGTTCTATTCGAGAACGTTCACATCGGCAACTGCCGCAGCGAAACACAGAGCCTGCTTAGGCTTTCACCGCTGAAGAATCCGTTCCTGTTGATCACAGCCGCGACGGCGCTGGTGCTCCATGTTGGGACCATGTACTTCGAACCGGCACAGCATGTCCTCGGCACCCAACCGTTGGACCTCAACACGTGGTTGCTGTTGGCTGGCCTCGCGTTGTCGCTTGCGATCGTGATGGAACTGCACAAGCTGATACGGCGGCGTTGGCCGATCCGGTAGAAGCAGCCGAGCAACCGGCGCGGCTGGATGTCGGCTGCGCCGTTTGCACTGCTTCTATCCTCCTACGCTGCAGCCACCGGAAGCTCCTCCACCAACACTGCATCCGCCCTTGGTGCCGCCGCCCGGTGTGGGCGCGACCTTGTTCCAAGGCATGCGCATGAGCACCAGCGCCATGCCGCAGAAACCTGTTGAGCCAGCCAGCGTCAGGCCCGCGCCCACAAACGCGCTGATGCCATAGAGCCAGGGGTTCACAAATGTGCCAAGCACAACTCCCAGCAGCACCAGCAGCCCGGCGCCAAGTTGCACCTGCCGCATCACACTGACAACACGCTGACCCTTCTTGTAAGGCAGGCCGGACTTGATCCAGCCGGCAACGCCGCCATCCATTACGCGGAAGTTGGAAAACTTGCGCCGCTGCAGGATCTGGCCCGCCATGAGCGCCCGGTTGCCCGTCGCGCACGTCAGCACGACCTGCCCCTTGGCGTTGGCAAGTTCGTGCACGCGGTCTTCCAGTTCCTCGAGCGGGATGTTCCAGGAACCCTCAATGCTGTCCGAGCTGAACTCGAGCGCGCTGCGCACATCCACGATCTGCAGGGCGTGCGGATCGTCTTTCAGCAGGCCGTGCACCGTCGCGCAGTCGATGTGGACCGCAGAATCGGTGCCGTTGCGGTTGAAGGTAAGGATCTCCGCCATGCCCTGCGGCAGCGGCCCCCGTACTGAAAGCTTCTCGACTACTGCATCGCGTCCACCGGCGGTGAAGATCACGTTGTGCGCGCGTTCCTTGCCGAGGGTGCTGTGGGAGCGGCCCTTGTAATCGTGTCCCGGCCAGACGATGACGTCATCCGGCAAGTGCGCGAACTTCTGGAAGCTGTCAAACAACTCGCCGGCGTCGCCACCCATGAAGTCAGTTCGGCCAGAGCCGCCGATCAACATCGTGTCGCCGGTGAACAGGTTGCCGTCCACAAAGATAGTAAGGCTGTCCGGCGTGTGGCCGGGGCTGGCGATGATGCGCAACTCGGTCTCACCGAGGCGCACGATCTCACCGTCCTCCAGCGCGCGGTCCGCCGGCTTGACCATCGTGCCGCGGATCATGCCGTACTTTGCGTCGGTGCGGCGCTTGAGCTCGGCTGCGCCGGACAGGTGGTCGGCGTGCGTATGCGTGTCGATGACGAGGACAAGCTCAAAGCCTTCGTTCTTCAGCAGGTCGATGTACTCCTGCACCTGGTCGTGGCGGGGATCGACGATTACGGCTTTTCGCGAGTTGCGATCGGCGATGACATAACCCAGGCAGCCCTCGCCCTGCTTTGTGACCTGTTTGATGAAAGGTTTGGTGGCGGTAGCGGTCATTTTGGTTTCTTCTTTGTTACCATGCCGACATGTAAACACTACGGGAATTGACTATATTCCAA
>CAZNBU010000369.1:0-3960 GCA_964571035.1 uncultured Planctomycetaceae bacterium
CGGGCACCCAGTCGTGGCTTGGCGCCCAGATCTCGTTTTCGCTGATCACCGGCACGATGTCTTCCGGTGGCAGAATCGGCACCGGCACCCACGGTGGCGGCTCACCCGGTGGGTCTTCCGGCGGCGGCTCATCGGGCGGGCGGATCGGCGGGCGCCAGGTGGGCGGGATCACGGGCAGGAACGGCACCCGGTACTGGATTTTCCAGCGGCCCGGCCTCTTCTGGCCGTCCCACTCGTGCTCGCTGGCGGCGTGGTACTTGAGCTGCGCCTCGTAAGGCGGCCACGGCGGCACGCCCCCTCGGAACGGCTGGCGGTAGAAAGTCAGCGGCGCGTCGTGTTGCGCGTCGCCGGGCACCTTGAAGAACGCCTCGGTGCTCAGGTGGCCAGCCGATTCGCGGTAGACGCCGTCATCCGCGCTCGCGACGCCGTAGGCGTGCTTGCTGCAATGCGCGCTGTCACCCAGCACCGGCCCGCCGTTGCCGGAGGCTGCCAGGTGGCCGAGCGACTTGCCGTCGTCCTCAGCGAACAGCCCGCGCCCGGAGACGGCGTGGTTGCCGGTGCGTGTGTCGCGGAAGTTCAGCGCGGGCGCCCAACCGGGCAGGCCCGCGCGTTGATGCACGGGGCTGAGCGCGAGCACGGTCAGCAGGTGCAACCCGCCGCGCCTGTGCTCGCTGACTCTCGACCCGTCAATATCGGCGACAAGGTCCGACATCGTGCCGGGCGACCGCCCGCGTGCGTCGCTGATCAATGGCCCGCTTTCGATGAATGCGGGCTGGTCACCGGTGCTTACCAGAAGGCCGCGCAATCCTTCGGGGCGTGCGAGACGCCTGTCGCCCAGGGCGGGCGCGTCGACGGGCGCGTGGCGGTCGTCCGGCGCCAGCACGCGGATGCGCCCGTCGCCGAGCGATTCGGCGCCTGCTACGAAGAACCAGCGCCCGAACTTGGCGGCGTCGTCGCTGGGCAGAAAGAACGGAAACGCAAGCGCGCCCGGGTGATCCAGTGTCAGCGCGCCGGTGTCAGTTTCCTGCGCGGTGGCTTCCATGGCGACAACGCTTTCAGCCTCGTTCACGCCATCCGCAGCGCGCAGCACCAGCGGCCCCGCGCGCCAGGCGTTGATCGGTTGATGGTCGGGCACGGCAGGCCGCACCGGCTCGCCATGCCGTGATGTACTGCGCGAGTGCGCGTCAAAGCCTGGCACGGCGACAGCGTCTTCGCTGACTGTGGTGGTAAGCCCAGCTGTGCCAGCCGCGATCTCAATGTTCGCGACAGTACCGACAGCAATTGTGCCCGCCACGCCCGCGAGCACGCGGGTTCGCCGCGCGGCGCGCCGGCCTGCGTTTTCAGCCAGTTCGCGTGCGTGTTGCGCGAGGTGTGCGGCGTTCAGTGTTGCGCCGTCTGCCGAGTGCACCGGGACGAGAAAGGGCGCGTTGACGACCACGGGGTCGCCGCTTCCTCCCGCGGGGTGGACGTATCGGAACGCTTCGCCCGGCGACTCCACGGCGATGGTAAGCGAGAGTTGCGGCGCGCCGACAAGCGTTCGCGATTGCCGTGTGGGGTCGCCCTCGCTTGTGCCTGCGGAGACGTAGGGCGGGTCGTCAAGCGCGAGTGTGCGCCGTTCTAGATCAAGCTCAAAGCTCTCCACGGCGCTCGCAAGCGACGGCGTTTCGAAAGGGTGATCTGCCGGGTGTGCCGGAATCGCGCCTGTGCGTGTCGCCTTCGTGCTCACGCGCGGGGGCAGCAGCGCGCCGCTTGCGTCAACGCCGCCGACCGGCGTCCACGGCGCGCCCGCATCCGCGCGGAACATGCGAAAGGCGTAGCGTTGCAGCAAAGCGGCGTGTTCGCCGGCGTTGGGCGCGGTGTGGCCGATCAGACCGTCGAACCCGGATTCGCTGAGGCAGGCTTGGCGTGCCTTGGGTTCGGGGATGCCCCAGTCGGTGAGCACGTCTTCCAGCGCGCGCAACTCGTCACCGACCGGAATCACCGGTTGCCAGGCCGTGATCGTGCGCAGTTGCAACGGCGGCGCGCCGACGACGATCACCTCGGAGGCCTCGGTGGTGTCTTCGCGCGATCCGATCAGCAACCCCTCTGCGATTGCGGGGGCCTGGTCCATCTCGGCAAGAATCAGACTGCCGTCGTCGTCAGTCCCGATGGTCAGCCCACCCAACGCGCACAGCGTCTCAACCAGCGCAGCAAGTGTGCCCGCCATGCGCGGCAGCGGTGGGAGTGTTGCGTGCGCGTGGGGCGCGTCGGCTTCCGGCAGACCAGCCGATCGAAACAGCGCCGCCAGCGCGTCACCCAACGCGCCGCCTTGTATCGGCGGCAGCGACGCGCGGCGTGTGGGCCAGTCACGCCGCCTGTCAGCACCGTGCACGATCGCGCGGCCGTCGCCAGTGATCTCGACACCGGTGCACGTGAACTGGCCAAGCAATCGTTGCGTGCCAGCGTCGCGCAGCAGCAGGGCAAGCGCGTCGCCGACGGCTGGTTGCGCGCCGGGCGGCAGCACGGCTTGGCAGGTGGAGGGTCGCCCGCCGCGGCGCAGCGTGACGCGCGCTTGCAGCACGGGCGCGCCGTTGAGTGCTCCAACAATGTGCTCGGTCATGGCGACTCCGGGAGTTGAGGAAGCAGAGCCCCGCGCGAGCGCGACACGTACCGCCAGGTGGTGACCCAGCGCCGGTCAGCCGGCAGGGCGGGGTGCGGGACGGAGTACTGCACGCTGCGCGCAACCAGGTCGGCTGCGTAGCGCGGCGGCGGTGGCGCGACGTGGCGCGCGTCGCCGGATGCGCGCCCCTGCTGCACGACCTCGGTCTGCGCGGCGCCGATCTCCTGCCGGTACGCGGGAGCGCCAGCTGCCAGCAACGGGTGGTCGATGAGCTTGCGCGTGGTGGTGAAGCTGAGCGACTCGACGGAGACGGCGATACCGTCGGCGTCGGTGACGAACTCGCGGAACTCAAAGTCAACGCGCCGCGTGAACGGGTTCTGCCGGATGACGCGATCGGCGCCGGGCGGCGCCAGCGCAAGCGCCTGTGAAAGCGCGCCCGCGCCGATGAAGAACCCAGCCAGCGTGCGCGTCGCGCGGCCTTCGGCGTCGCGGGCTTCGCTAATGACGTAATGGCCGTCGTCAACGCCGGCCGGCAGGGGCGAGAAGACCTGCTCGTCCTCCAGCTCGTAGGCCAGGGAGGGCTCGCTTATGTCTCGTGTGATTGTCGTGGCGATGCGACGGAAACCACCCGGCGCCGCCGCAATTGCCGCTTCATGCGCCGCGGGGTCTTCGCCGCGGCGCAGGACGATCAGCCCGCGAGTGCGAAGTTGTTCGGCAGCGCCCGCGTTTCGTATCACGGTGATGGTTGCCGTGTGCGACTGGATTGCCTGCCCGGCGTCCTGCAATGTGGCTTCAAAGTGCAGGCGTACTTTGCGCAGACCGTGGGCGTCGCCGGGCGCGGAGTCGATCTCGTCCATGCGGGCTAATCGCGGGCCGTTGCGGCATTCGGCGACATCCAGTTGGCGCATAATGTCGCCGCCGGCCAGCAGCGCCAGGTCGCCTTCGGTGTCGATCAAGCCTCGCAGTTCGGACAACGATTGTTCGAGCAGGTCTGGCGTTGCGGCCTGCACTTCAATCGTGAGGTGCCACTGTTCGTGATCGCCCTCGCGCTTCCAGTCGATGTGGGACACTGGGCCGATGGATTGACTGCTGAAGTTGATTGTGAGCATGGGGATCCTTGGCGTGCGCGCCGCAAGCGGCGCGTCCCCGGCCTTTCGGCCGGGGCTCTACATGGCCAGCGCGTCGTTGATGGTGGGCGAGGCGTCGCTGGGTAGCGCTATGCCGAGGCGGTTGCGGGCGAAGGTCTGGAACGCTCCGGCTTCGTCGCTGGTGGTGTCCGCGGTGTAGCGGTCGGCGATCGGCACTGCCTGCGGCGCGGTCGCGCCCTGGAAGAGCGCCACGCGCACACCGGCGTGCGGCAC
>CAZNBU010000370.1:0-3946 GCA_964571035.1 uncultured Planctomycetaceae bacterium
GGGCGATGACAATTGCCATCGATACTCCATCGATCATAGGCCAATCCCGAACACCTAGCCCGCCAGCACTTCTCTGCCGCGCTCTGTGATCACCCGGCCTCTTGGGGTTTTTTGTAGCAGGCCTTCGCGGATCAGGTGGGGCTCGTAGGTGTCTTCTATTGTGTCCTCTTCTTCGCCTACGGCCACCGCTACTGTCTTCAGGCCTACCGGCGTGGCGCAGTCGGCCAGGCATTTCAGGATGCGGCGGTCGAGCTCGGTCAACCCGTACTGGTCAATGCCGAGCATCTCCAGCCCGCGCGTGGCTACGCCCGTGTCTACCTTGCCGTCGCCCTTCACCTCTGCCACGTCGCGCAGGCGGCGCAGGATGCGGTTGGCTACCCGCGGCGTGCCGCGCGCGCGCTGGGCGATCAGGGCTGTGGCCGGCTGATCGATGGCGGTGCCGAGCAACCCGGCGCTGCGCGTCACGATGGTCTGCAGGTCGCTTTCTGGGTAGGGGTCAAGCCGCTCAAGCACGCCAAAGCGCGAGCGAAAGGGCGATGACAGCAGGCCCTCGCGCGTGGTGGCGCCGATCAGCGTGAAGTGGTGCAGCGACACGCGCACTGAGCGCGCGGCTGGGCCCGTGTCGAGGACGATGTCGATGTGCCAGTCTTCCATCGCGGAGTAGAGGTACTCCTCGACGGTTTTGGGCATGCGGTGGATTTCGTCGATGAACAGCACGTCGCCGCGGCCGAGGTTGGTTAGCAGGCTGACCAGGTCGCCGGCGCGCTCAAGCGCGGGGCCGGAGGTGGCGTGCATGCCGACCTGCATCTCGCGCGCGACCAGGTTGGCGAGCGTGGTCTTGCCCAGGCCGGGCATGCCGGAGAACAGGATGTGATCCAGCGGCTCGCCGCGTTTGCGGGCGGCGGCGATGAAGACGGAAAGGTTCTCGATGACTTTGCGCTGGCCTACGAACTCAGCAAGCGTGCGCGGGCGCAGCGCGGTCTCGTACTCGACTTCGAGACGTTGCGAGTGGCCGTCCAGCAGTTCATCAGGCGCGGTCATGTGGGAATCAAACAGTCAGGATTGGCAGGATGCAAGGATTACAAACGGCTGCGACAGGTTGCGCCGTAATCCTTCTGAATCCTGAAAATCCTGACCAACTACTTGTGCTTGAACTCAGCCTTGCTGCGGGCGCCGTTCTTCAGGAAGTTTTCCATGCCGATGTGCATGTCCTCGGTCTCCACGCATTCGCCGAAGGCTTTGCTTTCGAGCTTCAACCCTTCTCGCAGTGGCTGCTTGCACCCGTTGATCACGGTGTTGCACAGGATCTCGTCGATCTTGCGCGAGAGGTGGCCGATGTCGAGCTGCGGCGCTGAATCCGGCACGCCCTTCATGGCGCCCATCTCGATGCGCTTGAGCTTGGTTTTGCCGGCGGCGTACTCGTTGGCCAGTGCGACGGCGCGATCGACCAGGTCGCCTTCCACTTCTTCGGAGATCAGGCCCCACTCCAGGCCGGTCTTGCCGTCCACGGGCTTGGCGGTGCGCATCATCTGCAAGGCGCGGTCGAAACCGATCCAGCGCGGCAGGCGCTGCGTGCCGCCGGCGCCGGGGATGATGCCCAGGTTGACCTCAGGCTGGCCAGCCAGCAGCTTGAGGCCCTTGCGGGCGATGCGCGCGTGGCATGCCATCGCAAGCTCGTTGCCGCCGCCGAACGCGAGGCCGTTGTAGGCGCAGACCACGGGCTTCTTCATGTCTTCGATGTAGTCGAGCGTGGCGTGGAATTGGCGGCTGTTCTGCTCGCCGTCGGCGGCGGTCTTGAGCGCCGCCAGCATGTCGATGTCGGCGCCGCTGACGAAGGCCTTCACGCCGAAGCCTGTGATCACCGCGCCCTTGATGTCGGAGTCCTTGGACACAGCCTCGCAGTGCGCGCGCAGTTGGCGGAAGACTTCGAGGTTGAGCGCGTTGAGCACGCCCGGGCGGCGGATCTTGATCACCGCGACGCCGTCCTTGTCGCGGCGGAACACCACGGGGATTTCGAACGGCTTGGCCGTCGCAGCCTGCTGCTTGATGCACTTGGGCACCGGGAAACCGTCATTGGCCGCCGCGTACTTCTCCACCAACTTGAGCGCGGGCACGACGCCCATGTCGTTCATCCACTCGAACGGCGGCTTGACTACGAGCGCTGTGGAGACCGCCATGTTCATGTCGCCGACGTTGCTGATGCCGGCATCGACGATCTCGCCGACCAAGCCGAAGTACGCGCCGGTCATCGCGTCGGCGACTTTCTTGAACTGGTCCTCGGTGTACTCGACCTTCTCGCCGCGGCCCGCGGTTTCCCACGCGCCCTTGGCTTCATTCAGTTTCTTGAGGCTATCGGGCGTGCGGAACCACTTGTGGATCTTGGTGGTGTACTGGTCGAGGCCGACCGCCGTGATCGGGTTGCCGCCTGTCAGGTTCATGGCTGTGAACGGGCCGATGCCGAGGCCGAGTGCCTTGCGGGCGATCTCGTCTACTTGCTTGACGGTGCCCGCGCCCTTTTCGACTTCCAGCGCGGCGGCTTGGAAGATGCCTTCGAAGACCGGGTCGATCGCGTACCCGTAGCGCGACCCGACCTGGATCGGCGCCTTGCCGATCTGCTCGTAGAACTCCATCACCCAGTTGGTGACGACATCGTGCGTCTTCGCGCCGGGGACGACTTCGACGATGATGTTGCGCTCAGCGGGGAAGAAGTAGTGCACGACCAAGCCGTGCTCGGGCGTCTTGGCCTCGGCGAAGATCTCTTCCGGCTCCATGTGCGAGGAGTTGCTGGCGATGATGCAGTCGGGCTCGACGATGCTCTCGAGCTGCGCGACGATCTTGCGCTTGATGGCTTTGTTTTCGGTGGCGGCTTCGATCACCAGCCGGGCGCCCTTGAGGGCGCTGTAGTCGCTGGTCCAGGTAAGGCTGCCGGTCATGCGCTCCGCTTCGTCGGGTTTGAACGCGCCGGACTCGACGCCCTTGGCGACCTTCTTTTCGAGCTTGGCTTTGCCCTTGGCGAGCGCTTCCTCGCTGACGTCCACGACGACAATGGGAACACCGAACGGCGACAACACCTTGGCAAAGTAAAGCGCAATATCCGGCCCGATCTGGCCGGAGCCGACAACGCCAACCTTCTCCAGAGTCCAGTTCTTCAAGGTGAAAGCCATGGTCGTTCCCTTCGCGTTTCGCACGGGTTTACCGCGGGAAACGGCATACGCAACCGGCTGCCGGAATTGACCGACGTGTTGACCGGCGCGATACTCCTGCGATGGAGCCGACAATCCTCAATGCGGTGCTTTGCGAGCGTGTGCTGGGCTCATCTCGTTACTCACTTGTCAACGTTGGTTCTAAGTGGCGGCGTCCGCCCGCAAGTGTCGCGATCTGGGTGGAGTTGGCCAACCTGTCGGAACGGTCATTCGATCTTTCCATTGAGATCTGGCGCGGCCGCCAGTTCGTTGACGCCAGCCATGAAGAACTGGTTTTGCAGGGCCAAGCGTACTGGCAGACCTGGTTCCTGTTTGAGAACACCACGATGCTCGAGCCAAAGACGCACAAGTTCCTCGTGTTGATCGATGGGGTTCCGGCACATACGATAGTAGGTGACTTTGGAGCCGACGGAGCCCCATGAAGCGCAAACCGAACAAATCACCAAAGCACGGAAAGAGCGGGCTGCGCTGTACTGTTGCCGGTTGGGGTTTGTCAAAAGACGGCAAGCTCACGGTCGTTGAGCCTCACGAGGTACCAATGAAGGGATCAGCAGGTCGGAGAAAAGCAAGCTGAGCATCGCAGTTCACCAACCGGCGGGCGCTGCCCGCCGGTTTTCTTGTGCATCCACGCCCCTCGTTGACCGGTTGCGCGCCTCCGCCATACTCGGGGCATCAGACGAGGAGACGCCATGGCCCTGAAAAACGTGTTCATCCCCTACGGCGGTTACTGGAGCAGCCCCTTC
>CAZNBU010000371.1:0-3946 GCA_964571035.1 uncultured Planctomycetaceae bacterium
TTTCGGTCGGCGCCAACACGCCCGGCAGGCTGTTCAGCTGGGATATCACTTATTTGCCGGCTGCGGTGCGCGGGCAGTACTACTACCTGTACCTGTTTCTGGATCTGTTCAGCCGCCACATCGTGGGCTGGCAGGTCTACGACGCCGAGGACGGCGCGCACGCCAGCGAGCTGATGCGCGATATCTGCCGGCGCGAGGGCATCGCAGCGGGGCAGGTCGTGCTCCATAGCGACAATGGCGGGCCCATGAAGGCGGCGACGATGCTCGCGACGCTGCGCGAGCTGGGCGTGGCCCCGTCCTTCAGCCGTCCGGCGGTCAGCGACGACAACCCGTACTCGGAATCACTGTTTCGCACGCTGAAGTACCGGCCGCAGTATCCACGCAGGCCCTTTGCCAGCCTGCAGGCGGCACGCGCCTGGGTCGAGCGCTTCGTTGCCTGGTACAACACCGAACACCGGCACAGTGCCATCGGCTTTGTGACGCCCGAGCAGCGCCATCTCGGGTTGGACAAGGTGCTGCTCGAGCGGCGTCACGCCGTCTATCAGCAGGCCCGGCAGCGCCACCCTGAACGTTGGAGTGGCAAAACGCGCAACTGGTCCTGGCTCGACGTGGTGCGCTTGAACCCGCAACGAGATGAACCCCTGACCAACACGAACGAATCACAACTCGAGCGGGCGGCTTGAGTACTTCAGAAAATGCGACAACTAGCTTGACAATCACCGGGAGGACTGATGGCGCAGCCTCGGGCTCATCGTTTGCGGCGGGCGCGCCGGCCAGGAGTTCGGCCTCGTTGAAGAGCCGCCCCTGGCCCGCTTCGCTGCTCGGGCCAAACTGGCGGTGGCGCGCGAGCCGGTTCTGTTCGATGATCTGCTGCACCCGAGCGGCCACCTCGTGGGCGACGCGCCCCTCGAATTGCGCCTGGAACTCGGCCTGGATCTGGGCGCGCAGTTCGGCGCGGATCCGGATGGCGATCTGCTCGAGCTGCGTCTGCACGCTGTGCTGCAGGTGCTCTTGCAGCTGTGCGATGGCGCGTGCATCCAGGCGATCGAGCACCCCCGCGGGTAGCGAGATATTGAGCGTTGGGGAGGGGATCGATGCAGCGCCTTCAGACATGCTGCATTATACCACTATTTTATGAAACATTCATACAATTCAATGTCTTATGAGCATTTTCATGCCACGGATCGAAGCCCTCGAGAAGCCACTCGAACTCGCGCACGGTGACTGGGTGAGCCGCGGCAAACTGCTCGCCACGCGGCCAGGCGAAGCGGTCAGCCTCCAGGCGCTTTTGCCACAGGCAAAAGCCGTTGCGATCCCAGTACAAGGCCTTCAGGCTGGTGCGCGCCCGGTTCACGAACACGAAGAGCGCATCGGCAAAGGGGCTCATCGCAAGCTCCGCCTCGATGAGCACCGCCAGTCCATTGATCTGCTTGCGAAAGTCCACCGGATCCCGATGCAGATATACCGCCCCTATCGTGCGCCCCGGGTGCATCAGCGTGTCCCCGGCTGCAGATCGCGCGCGAGCTGCGCAAGCCATCCCGCATCGGGCAACCCCGGCATCTCCAGGCACAGCCCCGCAGGCAGCCGCAGGCGCCAGCCCGCCACCGGCTCGGGTGACGCTGCGCGAGGAAGCGCCTCGCACAGCTGCAGCTTCATGAACTGAGCGCTCGCCGCCAGCCCGCCCGTCTGTCCACGCGCCGCCTCGGACTTGAAGACCTTGCGCCAGTGGTAGAGCGCCGCGACCTGCAGCCCCTCGCGCTCGGCGTACGCCTTGGTGGTGAGCGTCTCCACTTCGATGCGCTGCAGGTGTGCACGCCACCAGTCACGATTCTTGTCTGCCATCCCTACCTCATCCTGAAAGTCACGATGAGGACATGATGGAACACCCCCGTTCACCTGACCATCATGGGGGAGATGGAGCACTTACGTTTCTCGCGGTCCAGGTCGAAGGGTTCGGACAGCATTCTGCGAATCTCCCGTACGCGGCCCAGGGCAAGGTTCGCGCAGTCTTTTTCATCCAGGCTGGAGCGCGCGGCCAGCCACGCGAAGACGCCTCCGCTGAGTCGGGCCAGCGTATCGTTTTCACGCTGGCCGGTGCGCAGGCGCTGCGCCACCGCGTTGAGCAGCAGGTCACCGGTGGCGTGGCCCTGCATCTCGTTGACCCGCTTGAAGTGATCCAGGTCGATCACGAGGAGCACGCCGCCTTTCGACTCCGCCTCTTCCATCAGATGTTCGATCTGGGTGAACAGGTGGTTGCGGTTGGGCAGTTCGGTGAGCGCATCGAAAAAGCCCAGGCGGTCGGCGCGCGTGTGCGCTTCGCGTTCCTGCGTCAGGTCCACCATTGCGCAGACGTAGTGACTGACGCTGCCCCTGCCGTCCGTGACGGCCGAAATGTGCACGCGCACGACGCGCGGCTTGCCGCGCAGCACCTGGATCCACAGTTCGCCCTTCCACTGGCGCCGGTGCTCCAGCTCCTCACGCAGCCCGTCAATGAACGCCGTATCGTGCATCCGGCGGTCGAGAAAGAACGGTCCGCGCCCGATGACCTGATCTTCCGGATATCCCGTCAGTTCGATGAAGGCCGTGTTTACCCGCTGGATTTTGCCCGCCGCGTCGAGAACGATGGTCGCATCGTGCGTTTCGAACGCGACGGCGGCCAGGCGCAGCTCGGTCTGCGCGCGCCTGCGTTCCGTGATGTTCTGCGCGTACATCACGATGTATCCGGGCTCTTTGTCGGTCGCCCGGTACAGGGACCGGTCCAGCAGCACGGGGAAGTGCTCTCCGTTGCGGCGGACGTGCACGCTTTCACTGACCCGGTGCTCATCCGGCTTCAGTTCGCGCAGCTGCAGCCACTCGGGCCACAGTTCTTCCTTCGGACAGAAGGCCGTCAGCGGCATGCCGATCAGCTCGTCCGGGCTGTAGCCCCGCTCGAAGGCGAAGCTGTCGTTGGCGGCCGCGATCGTCGCGGTTTCGGCGTCGAGCAGCGCAATGCCGAAATCGGCATGCTGGATTGCGTGCGCCCACAGGCGCAGCTGGTTTTCAAGCCGGGTCCGTTCGGAAATGTCGCGAATGACTGCGAGCGTCCCGAGAATCTGTCCGCGATCGTCGTGAAGCGGGACGATCGTGATTTCCTCGTCAACGACTTTTTCCTGCGTCTCGGCGCGCTGGACCAGGAGGCGTCGCGCCTGGCTCAGGCGCATCACCTCCTGTTCCAGGGTCTCGAGCCGTTGCGCCGTGCTTTCGGGCAGCAGGTCGGCGGCGGTCCGGCCGATCACCTGCCGTTCCTCGCCGTGGACGAGGATGCTCGGGCGGTTCGACTCGATGATCGTGCCGTCCTGGTCCTTGATGAAGATCAGGTCGGGAATGGCTTTGAACAGCACCTGCAGACTGTGCCGGATTTTCCGCAGCTGGGAAGTGCGGCGCCTGACCGCGCGCCGCAGCCGCCGGATCCACAGCACGATGAGCGCGAGCAGCGCAAGGATGATGCCCAGTGTGGCGACGGCTGGTGAGGGGGGCAGCACGATGGAGTCATCCGGCGGCGCGCAAAGTCGGCTTTATTCCACGGTCACCGACTTGGCCAGGTTCCTCGGCTTGTCGACGTCGGTGCCGCGCGCGAGGGCGACGTGGTAGGCGAGCAGCTGCAGCGGGACGGTGTGCAGGATGGGGGACAGCAGCCCGGCGTGACCGCCGAGATTGATGATGTTGACGCCGTCGCTGGGCTCTATCCGGGCGTCCTGGTCGGCGAAGACGAACAGTTCGCCGCCGCGCGCGCGCACTTCCTGCAGGTTTGATTTGAGTTTTTCGATCAGCGTGTCGTTCGGCGCCACGGCGACGACCGGCATGTCGCGGTCGACCAGCGCGAGCGGGCCGTGCTTGAGCTCGCCGGCGGCGTAGGCCTCGGCGTGGATGTAGGTGATTTCCTTGAGCTTGAGCGCGCCTTCCTGCG
>CAZNBU010000372.1:0-1333 GCA_964571035.1 uncultured Planctomycetaceae bacterium
CTGCAATGGGTTTGGAACAGTTCGCGACCGCGGCCGGCGTCACCGCCCGGAGACGTGTGTTCGCTGTCGGGCCATTTTGCGCGCAGGTCGCCCGGGGCCCTCAAGGTCAGCAGAAAGTCCACGACTTGGGCGCCCAGCGCTGTGAGCTTCTCGCCCTCAAAGAGAAAGCGTTGCGCCGGCATCTGGCTGCCGGCGACCACTGCCTGAGGGTCCCAGAAGTGGGCGACGTGCCAGTCCGGATGATACTGGGTACCGACGCCCGCGAGATCTGGCCCCGCGGGCAGATCGCCGGCGGCCTGCGCGCCGAAGGCCTGCGTCAATTCGTCGTCCAGCGTGCTGACCGAATGGCATTGCCAGCAACCCGCTTTCACGTACGCGGCGGCAAGGTCTGCGTTGAACGGCTGCTCGCCGGGCGCGACGTCCTGCTCATCATCCGAGGCAATCCACCCCGCCAGCAGCATCAGCGCCGCAAGCAGGACAAGGGCAACCGCAATAGAGGCCTGCCGGGTTTGCATTGGGACTGTTTAGCGGGTGGGCAGGAGCGGACAAGGGACCAAATAGACACCGGGGCCGCAAAGGCCCCGGTGATCTGCTCAATGTGCGCTGCTACCCCTCGCCACCCTTTTCCTTTTCACGCTCCTCGGCGGCTTTGCGTTCGCGTTCTTCCTTGCGTCTGCGCCGGTCTTCGCGTTCGGCGCGCTTTTCTCCGGGGTTGGTCATTTGCAGGATGCGGCGGCTTGCCTCCGTCCCGTTCTTGCCGGTGCCGTCAATGCGCACCACGTCGGTGTAAATCCGGTCGGCTTCGGTGTGCTTTTCGAGAACCTGGTAGCACAGCCCGAGGTTCATCATCAGGGCAGTGTCGCCGGGGCGCATCTCCACGAGCTTCTGCCAGTGCGGCAGCGCGTACTGGATGTAGTCGCGATACGTGCAGGTCCACGTATCCTCTCCGCCTATGTAATGCGGGTTGCCGGCTTCAAGCCAGGCGTTGGCAATGCGTGTGAGCAGCGGATAGCTGGCGGGGTCGAGCTTGATCGCCTCGTGGTACTTCAGGGCCGAGTCGCGCCACGTCGGCAGCACCTTGGTGCCCTTGCCGGCCGCCTTGTCGGCGCGGGCCTGCTCGGCCAGTGCGTTGCCTTCTTCAATCAGTTTCTTGATCTCAGCCAGTTGCGCGTCCATTTCATCGCGCAGCTTGGTCGCCTTGTCCTTGTTCTTTGCGTACTCCTGGGTTCCCGCGTAGTCGCCCTGGTAGTGGATCATGTCCGTCACAAGCTCGACCATGGTCGACTTGCGGTGGCGGAGGTTCTTGAACTCGTAAGAGATCCGCGAGAATTCG
>CAZNBU010000372.1:1343-3942 GCA_964571035.1 uncultured Planctomycetaceae bacterium
TTCTTTCTCGCCGGTCAGGTCCTCGACCGCCTCGGGTGTCAGCAGCGCCTTGCGCTGCTTGCGGAACTCGGGGTCCCACAGGTCAGACACCGAGAGGTCGCCGCCTTTGCCCTTGAAATCATGGTCCTTGACCCACGCGCCGATCTCTGGCTGCAAGGTCTCTGTGCGCCGGTACACCTCAGTCATTGCGCGGTTGCCGCAGTACGCCGTGTTCTTGTCTTTCGTTTTGCGCTCGTAAAGCCAGATGGCGAACGCGACCACCGCTTTGTCGTCTTCGTTCTTGTCAGGCGAGAACGTGATCAGCGCGTAGCGGGACGGCCATTCCGAGATGTGACGCTCAATGGTTTCGTCAACCGGTTTGTAAAACGTGCCGCCCGCGTCATCCCACAGGCGGTCGCGGCGGCGGATGGTCAGCACGCCGTTGCGCTCGTTGGCGCTTTCGATCTGGTACGAGACGCCTTCGTCGAAGTGGGTTTCGGCGGGGGTCTTATTTTCCGCCAGTGCGTTGAGCCACTTCATCAGGTCAAGTTCGGCGCGCTCCACGATCTCGCGGACCTTCGGTGTGTCCTCGGGCCAGAGCTTCAGCAGCAACGCGTCGGAATCCGCCGCTGCCAGCGGGGCGCACAACGCAACCAGCAACAGCGACAACTGCACGGAGGTCTTCATGAATTTGCCCGCCAACCGGTACCCAGCCCGCAAAGTTTGAATCTGTTGTCCGGAGTATGATATCGAGCGCGCAATAGGAATCGATGCAATTTCCACCGTTCGCCGGGCGAACCCGGCGAACGGTGTGCTGGATGGCTGGTGGCTATCGGCCCTTCTTGGCGCGGGTTGAGTCCTTGATCTCCATGTTGCGGATCAAGGCTTTCGCCGTCACGGCGTCGCCCTTGGTGCCGGCGATGTCGATCACGGCTTCGAAGTACCCGCGCGCCTTCTTGCTGTCTTCCTGGGCCTGGTAGCACTGGCCCATGCGCAGCAGGAAGGCTGTGCTGAACGGGTAAACTTTCAGCACCTCTTCATAGTGCGGGATCGCGTTTTTCAGACCCTGCACGCGGGCGGCGCTGTTGCCGTGGGCGTCAACGTCGGCCCACAGGTACCAGGCTGCTGCGACGTCGGCGCGCAGTGCGATATCCATCGGGTCGATCTGCAGGATCTGCTCGAGAAACTCCGCCTTTTCGCGCTGCTCGTCGTCGTCCTTGGTCGGCATCTCGCGAGCCTGCTTCTTGTTGTCGTTCAGCAGGCCGATGTCGTTGGTGATCGAATCCTTGATCTCCTGGATCACCTCCTGCGTCTTGGTCTCCTTCAGGAACTCGGTGTTCTTGTAGGCGATCTCGTACTGCCGGAAATCCCAATCCAGCCGTGCCAGCGAGCGTGTCGGGGCTCTGCGGCGCGGCGGCCGGCCCCGATAGTCACCGCGGGCTGTCACCAGCTCTTTGAACGCGCGCTCGGCTTCTTTCTCGCGCTCGCTTTTCATCTCTTCGCGGGCTGCCGGGGTTACGAGCATCACGCGCTCGGTCTGGTATTCAATGTCCCAGACCCCCCACTCCACCAGCCCCTCGGGCGGCAGTTCCCACTTTTCCTTCTCGCAGATGTATGCCTGGATCAGTGGTCCAAGCTCGCCCCCGCGGTCGTTCTTGTGCGCCACGGTCAGCACGCGGTTGGCCAGCTGGTTCTCTTTCTCGGCGTAGAGCCATGCAGCAAACGCGACGAGATCGTTAACATCCGTGTTCGACTCGACGGGGTAGGTCTCAACAATGTACTTGGCGGGCCATGCGCGCCACTGCACCCACCCGCTCTTTTCTGTGGTGACGTAGCGGACCTTCCCTGCCCCGTCCACGCCGTCCGGCGCCATGAAGAAGGCGGAGAACTCGCGGTCGTTGGCGTCGCGGATTTCAAACTTGTTCACGCCCGATCGCATCGGCTTGAGGCGATCTTTGTCCACCTCGTACGGCAGGTGGGTTTTGGGAAAGTCGTTCTTTGTCGTGCGTGAGTGAATGTACTTCGGCAGCTTGTCGTACCAGTCGGACGCCACCTTGGATTCTTTTGCGCCGCGGTGCGTCTTGGCAAACAAAGCCTCTGCCTGAGCCGTTGCCGTGCCGGCGAACGTGGCCAGCAACAGGGCGGCGAGCATGGTGTACAGCAGTTTCATGTCATCCTCCTCGTGCGGTCCCTGGATTAAGCGTAACAATGAGGGACTGTGGGGCAATCCAAAGTAGTGCGTGCACTGGTTGCTTACTTGCACAGCTTGAGCATGTTTTCAGCGTATTCGCGGTTGCTTTGCTCGTTTGCATCCAGGTCTGTGCGGCCTTCTGAACGCTCGAGCACTTCTTCAAACAACGCCTTTGCCTTTGCCTTTTCACCTGCCGGCAACCAGCTTCCTCCGGCGTAGTTCAGCCACGCCACGGCACGCGGAAACATCTCCATCAACTGCTCGTACAACTCAGCGGCGCGCTTGGCTTCTTCAGGGAACTGGGCCTTTCGCCCCCCTTCATAGATTGCCGCCGCATTGTGGTGTGCCTCGGCGGCTTTCTTGATCCAGTGGTCGTTCATTGGATCGACCTGCAGCAGTTCATCCCAGGCCTTTCCCGCCATCTTCCAG
>CAZNBU010000373.1:0-3915 GCA_964571035.1 uncultured Planctomycetaceae bacterium
GGCGCTTCATCCAGGTCGTGAATGCTCACGTAGAGGCCGGACGTTTCGCCTTCGCCCGACCCGACGGTGTGGCCGGTACGGCTGGTGGGGATATCGACGGGGTCGGGCGCGCGCGTGCCGAACGGCCGGATGACGGTCAGGACGTACCCGAAGAACGCCGCGCCGGCGAGCGCGCTCAGGATCACGAGAAAGTTCAACGCGAATTGCGCACGCCGCGCCTCGCGCCGTGCCTGCTCATACCCGTCGTTGTCGGGTGAGTCGCCGTCCATCGGGGCAGTCTAGCCGACGCGCCGGGTTTTGTCTTGCGACGGGCGGTCCAGCAGCCGCGTGATGCGCGACGTACGCTGGTCGGCGTGTTTCAACACGCGCTCAAGGGCAGCCAGCTTGTCCTCGGCGCGTGCGGCTGCGCCGGTTACGACCGCGCCGATTTCTTCCATCATGGCGGCCAGCGAATGGAACTGTTCGCGCTCGCGCTTTGCGCGGTCGGCTTGCTCGGCGGCTTGCCGGCGCTCGCTGCGCAGGTGATGCAGCAGCGACACAACCAGTGCCACACCGCCGGTGATCGCCAAGCCGTAGGCCACCAGTTCAGCGGTCATTGCGGCCCTCCTGCTCAAGCTGGCGGATGCGCACGTCGGCGTCCTCGATCAGCCGGTTCAGGGTGCGCATGCGGGTGTCCACGCGGGCGAACGAGCGGTTGGAGAACTCTTCAATGCGGATCAGCAGTTCGCGCGCGTCGTTTAGGCGGGCTTCTTCAGCCGGTGTGGGCACGAAGTCGAAATTGCCGGGCCGCGCGGGCACGGCCTTGCGGCGCCGGCGGCGAATCCGCGGCAGCAACAGGGCGCCCATGACGAACAGGAACCCGACAACAGCAAACGCAAACGGAAGCGGCTCCATAGCCTCTCCATACCTTTCGCTTATTTTATAGTTTTTATGTTGAGTGTTTGCAAGAGAAAAGACCGCCCGAAGGCGGTCTTTTCTGGTGCATGGCAGTTACTTGGAGGCGCGGAGCTGGTCCAGCAGGTTGTTGACCTTCTTGTGGACGGTCCGCGGGGCCGTGATGATCAACTGGCCCTTCACGATCTTGACCGTGGCTTTGCCACCCCAGTCGGCTTCAATGGAGTCCTCGATCATCTCGACAATGTCTTCCGTCTCTACCTCATCTTCGTCGTCGGGAATGTAGGGGACCAGCCTGGCTCCGTCCTCATCCTCTCCGCGCAGGCGCAGCTTCGGCGCCGGGAAGTCCTTGATCTTGACCGTGATGTCGCGGACGTCGTAGGTCTTCGTGACCGTGGCGCCTTCCGCCTTCTCCTTGGTCGTGATGTACAGGACGCCGTTCTTGTACGCCTTGTACAGCCCGATCTGGTCCACCACGATGTTCAGCGCGTTGGAAGCCTTGATGTCCGCCAGCTCCAGCGTGATCTTGCGCTCGTCGGCTGACAGGCCCTCCAGCGCCTTCTTGTCGAACACGATGGTGATGCGGCACTTCTTGGCGATGTCCTTGATCACCTCGTTTACGTCCGCGTCTTCGTACGCAAACGTGTCCAGCTTGGTGGACTCGAGGGCGGATTCCATCTTGCGGTACGTCGCTTCTTCTTTGGCTGCGGCGCTCTTCTGGGCAACCAGAGGCGTGGCAAGCATTGCGACCAGCGCTATGGCAAACAACCGTTTCATACGCGTATCCCCAAGGGGCGGGCAGACGGGGAACTGACACCCCTACTGTACTCGTGGCGCGGCGCGCGCGCAAACACGCAAACACAAGCACTTGCGCGGTGGCAATTGCCGCGGCGGCCCTTGCCGATTCGCGCTAACCGGTCCAACCATTCGTTTGCCGGGCTGGGCAGTCAAAGGTCAAAGGTTGAAGGTTGAAGGTCGAATACGACTTCGCCTCTTGACCGTTGACCTTGGACCGAAGTGCCGAGCAAGCGAGGATGCTGCAAACTACTTTGGAAGCCGCGCTAACCTTCGCCGAGGTAGGCGGCCTTTACGCGGGGGTCGGTGCGTAGCTGCTCGGAGCGGCCTTCGATCTCGATGGTCCCGCTTTCAATCACGTACGCGCGGTGGCTGTGTTTTAGAGCGATGTTGGCGTTCTGCTCGACCAGCAGGATCGTCACGCCCTTGCGGTTGATGCGGTCGATGGTTTCGAAAATGGTCTGCACCACCAGCGGCGCGAGGCCGAGACTGGGCTCGTCGAGCAGCAGCAGCTTCGGCTGGGCCATCAGCGCGCGAGCGATCGCCAGCATCTGCTGCTCGCCACCCGACAGCGTGCCGCCCTTCTGCCGCTTGCGCTCACCAAGCCGCGGGAACACCTCGTATGCGTTGACAAGGTCGCTCGCGATACCGTCCTTGTCGCGGCGGGCGTAGGCGCCCAGCTTGAGGTTCTCCTCTACCGAAAGATTGGGAAAGATGCCGCGCCCCTCAGGCGCCATCACCAGCCCGCGGCTGACCAGCTTGTAGGTGTGTTCAGAGGCAATGCTCTCGCCCATGTAGCGAACATCACCACCCTTGCTCCGCATAAGCCCACAGATGGTGGCCAGCGTAGTAGTCTTGCCCGCGCCATTGGCCCCGATCAGCGTAACCACCTCACCGGCGTCAACATGCAAAGACACGTCCCGAAGCGCATGAATCGCGCCGTAGAACACGTTGATGTCCGTCAGCTCAAGAATCCGCTCAGCCATCACCAATCCGAACTGCAAGGGCAATGCAACCACAGGTGAACACGGGTGAACACACGTCATAACCCGCAAACCCGTGTTTAACTGTGTTCACCTGTGGTTTCATTCACCCGTCCCTGTGGGTCAACTCAGTCGCCGCCGAGGTAGGCTTCGATTACTTTGGGGTCGTTCTGGATCTGCTGCGGTGTGCCGAGCGCGATGGTCTTGCCGTAGTCGAGCACCTGGATCTTTTCGCAGATGTCCATCACGAGCTTCATGTCGTGCTCGATCAGCAGCACGGTGATCTCCAGCTCCTTTCGAATGCGTTTGATGAGCTCGCTCAGTTCGTACTTTTCGCCGGTGTTCATGCCGGCGGCTGGCTCGTCGAGGCAGATCAGCTTCGGCTCGGTGGCCAGCGCGCGGGCGATTTCGAGCTTGCGCCGGTGGCCGTACGGCATCTGCTTGGCGGTAAGCCCCGCGCGGTCTGCCAGCCCCATGAACTCAAGCAGCTCATAGGCGCGGTCGCGCTGCCGCTTCTCTTCGCGAAAGTGGCGCGGTGTGCGCAGCAGGCAGTCGAACAGGTTGATCGTGGAGTGCTGGTGCGCGCCGGTCATCGCGTTTTCAAGCACGCTCAGCTCATCAAACAGCCGGATGTTCTGGAATGTGCGCGAGATGCCCAGGTTGGCAACCGCGGGCGGTGACTTGCCGTTGACCAGGTGGCCGTCGAAGTGAACGGTGCCTTCGGAGGGCAGGTACACGCCGGTCAGCATGTTGAAGACAGTGGTCTTGCCCGCGCCGTTGGGGCCGATCAGTCCGAACAGGTCGCCGGTCTGGATCGACAGGTTGAAGGTGTCAACCGCGGTAAGGCCGCCAAAGCGGATGGTGAGGTCTTTCGTCTCCAGCAGGGCGGTCATTTGCGCCCCCCGGGAAGCACCCGCCGCAGCAGCTTCAGCGTAAGCTCCCGCTGCCCGAAAATGCCTTGCGGCCGGAAGATCATCAGCAGGATCAAAATCAGCGCATAGATCACCATGCGGATGCCGGGCAACCCGAGCCCGGATTCAAGATCGCGAAGCGACTCCGGCAGAACGGTCAGCACAATCGCGCCGACAATCGCGCCAGTCATGCTGCCCAGGCCGCCCAGCACCAGCATTACCACCACTTCGATTGACTTCATGAAGTTGAAGGTGGCTGGGCTGATGGTCTGCAACAGGTGCCCCAGCAACCCGCCCGCCACGCCGGCAAAGAACGCTCCGTACACGAACGC
>CAZNBU010000374.1:0-3914 GCA_964571035.1 uncultured Planctomycetaceae bacterium
CTCATGGGTCGGGTGCCTGAGCCCAGCCGACTACCGGGAACACGTGCTGCCATGGATCACGCGGGTGATCGGGGCAGTCGCCGGCAAGGTGCCGGTGATCTACTTCGGCACGGGCACAGCCACCCTGCTCACCGACATGTACTCCGCCCGCCCCGACGTCCTCGGCATCGACTGGCACACACCGCTGGCGCGCGGGTGGGAGATCGGCGCGCCAGCGGTGCAAGGCAACCTCGACCCGGTAGCCCTGTTCGCCCCGCGCGAGGTCGTCTTGCAGAAGGCGAAAGAAGTCCTCGAAGAAGCCGCCCGGCGCCCCAAGGGCGTAGGCCACATCTTCAATCTAGGCCACGGCATCCTGCCCAAGACGCCGGTAGACAACGTCAAAGCGCTCGTCGACTTCGTACACAACAATAGTTGAGTAGCATCGGCATCCTGCCGATGGCGTCTCGACGGGCTTCCAGCCCGTCGATCGGCTGGAAGCCGATCAGGACGACATGGCCAAGATGGCCATGCTACGACTTCAGCGACGTCGATCAGCGTGATGTAGGAGATGGCAAGGTCGAAGGCTGCGTCCGGCACGCCCGCGAGTTGCTCGATGTCGCCAAGGCGGTAGGTCTCGCGCTCGGACTTGTGCGCGTTGGCGTGTTCGATGGAGGCGGGTTGCAGATCGACGCCCAGGGTCTCCGCGCCGCGAGCCGCCAGCATGCGGCAGAAGCGCCCCTCGCCGCACCCCAGGTCAATCACGCGCAGGCCAGCCACATCGCCCGAGAGCTCCAGCATCCAGTCATCCAGGATGCCCTCCCGAGCCTCATCCCGCCGCTCCCGCATACGCGCAATCCACGCAGCGGAGAACTCCGCCCACTGCGCCTGAAGTGCACCCTTGTCGGTCATGGCAGCAGCATACATGCGGTCGTGGCGATACTTGCAGATCAATTCAAGCCGCGGGCAGGATGCCCGCGGCCGGTGCAGGCTGGACGCCTGCGCTCCCAATCCAACCGGCGACGCCTTCTGCGGACGTCGCCGGATTCGCTAGCTTGAGGGTCTACTTCTTGTCGTCTTTGACGCTGTAGTCGGCGTCTACTACTCGGTCGTTGCTGCCTCCGGCCCCGCCGTTGCTTGCGCCTGCTTCGCCGCCCATTCCGCCTCTTTTGGCGTAGTCTTCGGCTTGTTTTCGCATTTCTTCTTGCTGCTGGGGGGTGCTGCCCTGGTACATCTTCTCCGCGAGCTTGTGTGATGCCTTGGTCAGCTCCTCGGTGGCTGCCTTGATCTTGGCTACGTCGTCGCCCTTGATGGCTTCTTCCAGCGCGGTCTTCTTCTCTTCGATCTGCTTCTTCTCGTCTTCGCTGATCTTGTCGCCGTGGTCCTGCAGCATCTTGCCTACGCTGAAAGCCATGCGGTCGGCTTCGTTCTTGGCGTGGATCAGCTCGATGCGCTTCTGGTCGTCGCCGGCGTGCTTTTCCGCCTCCGCCTTCATGCGCTCGATCTCTTCCTTGCTCAGGCCGCTGTCGCTCTTGATCTCGATCTTGGCTTCCTTGCCGGTGCCCTTGTCCTTGGCGGACACCTTAAGAATGCCGTTGGCGTCGATGTCGAAGCTCACCTCGATCTGCGGCATGCCGCGCGGCGCGGGCGGGATGCCCGTCAGGTCAAAGCTGCCCAGCAGACGGTTCTGCGCCGCGATCGGCCTTTCACCCTGAAAGACCTTGATCGTCACGCCGGTCTGGTTGTCGGCGGCTGTGCTGTAGGTCTGCGTCTTGCTGGTGGGGATCGTGGTGTTCTTGGGGATCAGCACGTTCATTTCGCCGTGCAGCACCTCCACGCCCAGGCTCAGCGGTGTGGCATCGAGCACCAGGATGTCCTTGAACTCGCCGGTGGCGACGCCGCCCTGTACAGCGGCACCCAGCGCGACCACCTCATCGGGGTTCAAGCCGCGGTTCGGCTCGCGCCCGAAGATCTCCTTGCAGATCTGCTGCACGCGCGGGATGCGTGTGCTGCCGCCTACCAGCAGGGCTTCGTCGATGTCGCTGGCTTTGACGCCGGCCTCTACGAGCGCCTGCTTTGTGGGCCCGATCAGTCGCTGGAACAGGCCCTCAGCGAGTTGTTCAAACTTGCTGCGGCTGATGGTCATCTGCAGGTGCCTTGGCCCGCTCTGGTCGGCGGTGATGAAGGGCAGGCTGACTTCGGTCTGCTCGGTTGAGCTGAGGTCGCACTTTGCCTTTTCCGCGGCTTCCTTCAGGCGTTGCAGCGCCATCTGGTCTTTGCGCAGGTCGATGCCTTCCTTCTTATTGAACTCATCGGCGATGTAGTCAATCAGCACCTGGTCGAAATCGTCGCCGCCCAGGTGGCCGTCGCCGGTGATGCTCAGCACCTGGAAGACGCTGTCGCCTTCGTCGCTGCTGACTTCGAGCACGCTTACGTCGAAGGTGCCGCCGCCGAGGTCAAACACCGCGAACCGGCCCTGCTTACGCTTGTCGAGGCCGAACGCGACGCACGCCGCTGTCGGCTCCGGCAGCAGGCGCAGGACCTTGAGGCCCGCGATTTCGCCAGCTTCTTTGGTGGCTTGCCGCTGCGCGTCGTTGAAGTAGGCGGGGACGGTGATGACGGCCTCGGTGACCGATTCGCCGAGATAGGCCTCAGCGGTCTTCTTGAGGTCGCCGAGGATCATCGCGGAGAGTTCCTGCGGCGTGTATTCCTTGTCGCGCGCCTTGACCTTAACCATCTCGTGCGCGCCGCCGGTGACTTCGTACGGCACCAGCTTTTCTTCGCTGGAGACTTCGCTGTGGCGGCGGCCCATGAAGCGCTTGATCGAGAAGATCGTGTTGCGCGGGTTGGTGACGGCTTGGCGCTTGGCCATCTGGCCCACCAGGCGCTCGTCCTTATCCGTGAACGCCACCACGCTAGGCGTGAGGCGCGAGCCAGCCGGGTTTGCAATCACCCGCGGCTCCTTGCCTTCCATGACGGCAACGACGCTGTTGGTCGTGCCGAGGTCGATTCCGATTGTCTTAGCCATGATGAAACTCCGGTCTGTGCAACGTTGGACCATAGAGAGCAAGCCCGGTGCCAACGCTTAGCGCATCAAAGATAAGTCGTTTTGGTATAAGTACTTACGTTTGGTTGCAGGTGCAAGGCAAACTGCCAATTGTGCAGATTCGGCAGGCGTCGGGGCGCGCTGCCAAGCGCACTGCCAAACTGGCGGGATTTGTCTCACGCAAAGACGCGAAGCGCGCAGGGTGGACCGCTTTGAAACCACGGGTGAACACAGGTGAACACGAGCGATGGATGCAATTGTGTTTACCCGTGTTCACGCGTGGTTCCAATGCCATTGCCATACAATGCGCCTCCGCGTCTCTGCGAGCGACCGCAGTGGCAGTTCAAATGAAAAGGCCGCACGCTGTGAACGTGCGGCGCTTCGCGTCTTTGCGTGAGACCTGTAGTTGCCGTTACTCCAGCAGGCTGCGCAGCATCCAGGCGGTCTTTTCGTGGACTCGCATGCGGTCGCTGATCAGGCTGTCGCTACTTTCGTCGCCTGCGTCCTGGGCTGCGGGCAGGGCTTCGCGGGCTGTGCGGATGACCGCCTCGTGGCCGGTGACGAGGTTCTTGACCATGTCCTGCCACTTCGGAACGCCCTCTTCTTCCTTGATCGTGGACAGCGCCGTGAACTGGCGATAGCTGCCGGGCGCGAACTCGCCGAGTGCGCGCATGCGCTCCGCGATGTCGTCCACCGCGTTCCACATCTCGGTGTACTGTTCCATGAACATGGCGTGGAGCTGGTTGAAATGCGGCCCCGTCACGTTCCAGTGGTAGTTGTGGGTTTTCAGATAGAGCGTGTAGGTGTCCGCCAGAAGCTTGGCGAGCCCCATGGCCACGGCTTTGCGCTTGCCCTCGTCGATTCCGATGTTCGGTTGCATGGTCTCCCTTTC
>CAZNBU010000375.1:0-3911 GCA_964571035.1 uncultured Planctomycetaceae bacterium
TTCGATCCCGCGCACTTCGCGATGGAACGCAAGATGATGGAAGAGATCAAACTTCGCGCCGAAGGCGGGCGAAGCAGCAAGTTCTTCGACAACGCGCAAGTCGTGTTGTGGGTGCTTACGTTCGTCCTATTCCTCACCGGCGCGGCGCTGCTCCGCAGACGCAACCGCTGGCAGCGTTCCCTGGTCGCGGTGCTGATTGCCGGTGCGTTGTTTCAGTTTCTCACTTTCGGCCAGCCACACCCGGCCCTAAGTGCGGCGCTCGCGACCGCGCTGGCCCTGTTCCTGCTCTGGCCGGAAAGACGGGCGCCGAAGGTTGCACCTTCCGAACGATTGAATAAGTGGCTGCCTGGTGCAGACTTCCGCGACATTGTTGTAGTGCAATCTCGCGAAGCTCCGGCAACCTTGATGCGAGCGCTGCATGAGGTGACTCCACGCGACATGCCGCTGGCTGCTGCGCTGGGTTGGCTGCGCTATCTGCCCGCGCGGTTATCAGGAGGCACGGCCGCGCGGGGTGTCGAGGCGGAAGCGAATCAGCCGTTTCTGTTAGCTCTAACATCGGGGCACGGCAACGTCGTGCTGGAGAAGGCCGACGATGAGATCATTCTCGGCATGGCGGGCAAGCTCCACCAGATCCGCGATCAGGAACCGGTTCAATTGGACACACCACAGGACTTCCTGAGGTTCGCCCGCGCAAATCACGAGAAGCTGGCAATCAGCATCCGAACCATCGCCGGACACGACCATACCGCGCTGGTTCTTGAGCACCGTACGCTTGCCATTGGCGAGCAGGCAAGAAGGCGCTTCGGGCTGTACTGGCGGGTGATCCGCCCCGCGGGTGGATTCGTATCCCGCGAACTGCTGAAAGCTGCGGTCCAACGCGCCCGCCGCAGCCGTGCTCTGCGATTGCGCGGCAAGCAGGATGCCGCAGTGCCCACGCTAGGGCAGATATAGCCACGCTACCAAAGCACCTACGTCGCGAGATTCATCTCGTGGGCCCGGTGATGGAGATCATCCCGGAACTTCGGATGAGCGATAGCAATCAGCGCGCGTGCCCGCTCCCTCAATGACTTTCCGAACAGGTCTGCCACGCCAAACTCCGTGACAACGTAATGCACATCGCCGCGCGACGTCACGACCCCGGCTCCCTCGTTGAGTATGGGAACGATCCGGCTGAGTTCGCCGTTCCGCGCGGTGCTGGGCAACGCGATGATCGGCTTGCCCGACTTGCTGCGCGCCGCACCACGAATGAAATCCACCTGGCCGCCGATGCCGCTGTACGGTCGCGTCCCCACGGAGTCCGAGTTCACCTGGCCGGTGATGTCAACCTGGATCGCTCCGTTGATCGCAACCATTCGTTCATTCTTGGCGATGTTGAACGGATCGTTCACAAATTCGCAGCCGTAGAACTCAACAAATGGGTTGTCGTCCACGAAGTCGTAGAGCGCCTGCGTGCCCATTGCGAAGCTGCAAATCGCCTTGCCGGGGTGATAGGTCTTGCGCGAGCAGTCGAGGGCGCCGGACTTTATCAGGTCGACGATGCCGTCAGACAGCATCTCCGTGTGCAGGCCGAGGCGCGTGTGGGTGTGAAGCTCCTTCAGCACTGCGTTCGGGATCGTGCCAATGCCCAACTGCAGGCAGTCTCCGTCGTCAATCAGACCGGCACCCGTTCGGCCGATGGCGACGCTGACCTCATTGACGGGTTCGGGGACCAGCTGCGGGAGGGGATAATCGACGTGCACGAATGCGTGGAGCCTGTCCACATGGACGATGGTGTTGCCCCAAGTTCGCGGCATCTGCGCGTTGAGTTCGGCAACGACATGTCGTGCGTTGCGAATGGCGCCCACCACAACATCCGCGGAAACGCCCACCGTGCAGTATCCGTGCTTGTCTGGCAGGCTGAGCTGAACGAACGCCCAGTCCAGGGACATCTGGCGGTCGAAGAGTGAAGGGATCTCGCTGAGGAACACGGGTACAAAATCGGCGCGCCCGGCTCGAACCGCTTCGCGGACATTACGCCCGACAAAGAACGCGGTGTGGCGGAAATTATCGGCAAGCGCGGGCGCCACATACGGGGCGTTCCCCAGCGTCAGAATGTGAACGATGTTTACCCCGCGCAGCTCGGAAGCTCTATTTGTCAGCGCATTTACAAGCTGACTGGGTTCAGCCGCCCCGCTGCCAATGAAGACGCGTTCGCCGCTGCGAACGCCCTCTACTGCCGTTGATGCGCTGGTCTGGATTGGCTTCATTCAGGCGCTAAGTTAGCAATCCCGGTGCCATCCTTCTCCCTTGCCCTTGAAAAGGTGTCACTGCGGAACGATGCGCGACTGCGGTTGGACGCCACCCGCTCGGATGCACTCCGCGACCATCGGTCAATCGATGCCTATGCAGACAGAAGCAGCAGTGCGCAACGATTTCAACCTCACGAGCTGCACCCGCGCTGCATTTACAGAACGCTGCGGGCGCGCAGGTCCTTGACGACGCGGAATGCGTAGCCGGCACCCGCAATCACGAACAGCGGCTGCGCGAAAAACACGAACGCCGCCATCTGGTACGGGCCGGGGTCGATCGCGTAGATGCCCGTGATCAGGAACGCGAGCGCGGCGAACAGGCTTGGCAGGCGCAGTGTGTTCATTCGCCGCCTCCCATCAGGCGCTGATAGTCCGGGTGGCCGGGCGTGCGCTGCTCGCGCGTGGGGTGCGCCGCGCCGTGGCAGTTCGTGCAGCTCAGCGTGCTTTCCGCCAGTCGCCCGCCTACCGTCGCATGCGATTGCACCGCCATGAACTTCGGCGTGCCCTCGTGGCACTTCAGGCAGTTGTCGTTGTGAAACACGCCGCGGTACTTGATCGGCTCCTCGTACGTGCGTGTCGTGTAGCGCGCGAGGTGCCGGTACCCCTCCATCTTGGCTTGCAGGTCGCCCGCGAGGCCGTAGTCGGAGTGACACTGGTAGCACTGGTCCTTCGGGATCCAACCATTCTTGAAGTGCCGCGCAGCCAGCGTGTTGCTCTGCGCGTCGTGCATGTCGGTGACCATCGGCGTCATCACGTGGCAGCGGTTACAGGACTCAACGCCGTGCACCCCTTCGATGGTGTGGTAGTTGGCAACCGCAAGCGTGGCGGCTGGCACCGCGAACAGAGCCGCCAGCGCGAGCAGCTTGAAGAAGGCGATGCCGGAAAGCGTGGCAATGCCCAGGTTGATCTTGCGATCTTCAGCCACCTTGTCGAAGCGCACACGCGCCATCCACAGACACAGCACAACCCCGACCAGGCAGAAGACGCCGGTGGCGATACGAAAGATGTCGGCGACTTCCATTACGTCATCGCCTTTCGGAACTGCACCGCGGTAATTTTGAACTCCGGCTCCTTGGACACGGGGTCGAAGTGGTCCGCCACCGCGCGGTTGACCAGCAGCTTGGAATCATAGAACGCGGCAAACAGCAACCCGGGGCGCATGTCGCTGTCGATCACCGCGCGGCCGGATACCTCGCCGAAGCGCGAGGCCACCGTGATGTTGTCGCCGCTCTCAACCCCGCGCTGCGCGGCATCGACTTCACTGATGGTGAAGCGCGCGGGGCCGCTGCCGCCGCGCAGCTCGCCAATGCGCTGCGTCATGGTGCCGGTGTGCCATTGCTCGAGCACGCGGCCGGTCGTGAGAATCAGCGGGAACTGCTCGCTGCGCTGCTCCGGCGTCGGCACGTACGGGCAGAACGGGATCACCGCGCGGCTGTCCTTCTGGCCGTAGAACTTGATGCCCGCGCCCTGCGGCACAAACGGGTCGTCGCCCTCGACGTAGCGGCGCACTGTGCCCGGATGGTCTTCCGTGGGGCAGGGCCATTGCAGGCCGGGCTCGGCTTTCAGGCGGTCGTAGGTCATGCCTTTAAAGTTGTAGAAGCTGTGGGCGCTGAAGTGCCGCCA
>CAZNBU010000376.1:0-3907 GCA_964571035.1 uncultured Planctomycetaceae bacterium
CCATGCGCAGGCCCTCGATCTTCATCTCAAGCTCAACGATCGGGCGTTCAAACTCAGGGACGTTAAGGCGATCCACTCCGGTCATGGCGTGCTCCTGTCCGTGACAGAGCCTAGTCAGTGGTGGCATCGGCTTCAAGCCGATGTGTCGCACGGACTTCCAGTCCGTGCCCTCGCGTAGAACCCGAGGCAACTCATTCGCTGGAAGCGAATGCCACTCGCTCGCCGACGTGGATCGCCATGGTTCCCAAGTTCAGCTTGCGGTATTGGACGCTGGTGAATCCTGTGACTTCCATGTGTTGCTTCAGGGACTCGGCGTCGGGGAAAAGCTGGATGCTGTCGGCGAGATAGCTGTAGGCCTTGTGGTTGGAACGTGTCAGGCGGTTGCCGACCCAGGGCACCACGCGGTTGATGTACCAGTTGGCGAAGCGGCCGATCACGCCGCGCGCGGGTGTGGCTTCGAGAATCACGGTGCGCCCGCCCGGCTTGAGCACGCGCGCCATCTCGCGCAGGCCGGCATCGAGATCCTGAAAGTTGCGCACGCCGTACCCGACGCTTACGACGTCAAACGAAGCATCGGCAAACGGCAGGCGCAACGCGTCGGCGGTGCAGAGCGGCATGGCGATGCCCGCCTTGTGCGCCTTCTGGTCCGCTATCACCAGCATCTCGCGGGTGAAATCGCTGGCGATGACCTGCGCGGGCGACGGGTCGGCAAACGCGAACATCAGCGCCAGATCGCCGGTGCCGCAGCAGATGTCCAGCACGCGCTCGCCGCCCTTGAGGCCAGCCATGCGCACACTGCGCCGCCGCCAAGCCTGGTCCCGCCCGCCGGAAATGATGCGATTCAGAAGGTCGTAGCGCCCGGCAATCCCCGCAAACATGTCGCGCACCGCACGCCCGCGTTGATTGTCGCGCGGGTCCACAGTCGAGTCGCCTCGCAGTTGCCGGTTGTCAGTGCTGGTAGCGGGCATAGGGCGCGAGCATCCTACGCGGCCCGTACAAATGCAAAACCCACCGCAGTGTCGCGGTGGGTTTGTGATTCGCAGCCAATCTAGCGCTTGCTGAATTGGGTGCCGCGGCGGGCGCCCCTGAGGCCGTACTTCTTGCGCTCCTTCATGCGGCTGTCGCGGGTGAGCAGGTCGTGCTCCTTGAGCTTGGGCTCAAGTTCCTTGTTCACCTTGATCAGCGCGCGGCTGATGCCGAGGCGAACCGCCTCAGCCTGCGCAGCCACGCCGCCGCCGTGCACGTTGGCGAACACGTCAAACTTGCCCGCCAACTCGGTTACCTGGAACGGCTTGCGCACGTTCAGGCGCTCTAGCGGCCCGACAAAGTACTCGTCGGCTTCGCGCTTGTTGATCGTCATCTGGCCGGAGCCTGCGCGGATGCGCACGCGGGCCACCGCGCTTTTGCGACGGCCGAGGCCCCATGTGTGTTCGGTTTCTGCCATAAGGTCGTCCTGCCTCGCTGCTTCCGCAGCGGGGTTTCGTTACTTCTCCAGCCCGGCCTTCTGGCCGTACTTCACCGTGTAGGCCTGCGGCTTCTGGGCAGCGTGCGGATGCTCGTTGCCTTCGTAGATCTTCAGCTTGCCCAGCATGTGGCGTCCCAGCTTGGTCTTGGGCAGCATGCGGCGGACAGCGAGGCGCAGTACCTTCTCAGGGTTGCTCTCGATCACCTGCTCAAACGTGCGCAGTTTGCGACCGCTTGGGAAGCCCGAGAAATCCTGGTACTGCTTCTGCTTGGACTTCTTGCCGGTTACGACCAGCTTGCCGACGTTGGTGACAATGACGAAATCGCCCGTGTCCACGTGGGCGGTGTAGGCGGGCTTGTGCTTGCCCATCAGCAGCACGGCGATCTTGTTCGCCATGCGGCCGAGGTTGTTGCCGGTGGCGTCAATCAGGTGCCAATCCGCCTTAACGTCGGTCTGTTTTGCCTGCCATGTTTTCTGCGACTGGGCGATCATAACTACCCTCAATCAAAGGCCTCCGCGCTTGCGGAGGGGCGGAAAACATAGCAGTGCGGGTTTCACTGTCAATAGAGGGGGGAGGACTGTCGCCCTTGCGTATTATGGGGTAGCATTGCGGGATAACAGTCGGGCGGCTGGGTCATCATGAAGTTTGACGCGCGGGTTGTGGGCGTTCCGAACCATTTGGCGAACGCCAGACGGTATCTTTCCAGGGGGGACTTCGCCCTGGAACAGGCCAAGCTCAAATCCGCCGAAAGCGCGCTGATCCGCACGCTGCCCGGCCAGATTCTTGCCATCCAGGAGCTGTTCCGCAAACGCAGCGACTGCATCAGCCATTTCCGCTGCGAGCGCTTCAACTTCCTGCTGCCGCTGCAGCAGTTCGCCGCCTTCATCGACGGCACCACGCCCGAAGAGGTGCACGAGGACAACGCCTGGACCGCCTCGTTGCACATCGTGCTGATGGGCCAGAACGACTGCCTGCTGGTTCCGTTCGACTTCCCGCTGCCGATTGAAGTCGCGGTCGATGGCCGCCCCTACCCCTACATGGTCTGTTCCAGCCACAAGATTCAAGCCGAGCTCAACCAGCTCGACGAATACGTGGCGGTGCAGGAGACCATGGGGATACGCCAGTTTGACGCCTTTGTCGACATCCAACGCGCCTCAATGGAGCGCTTCGAGAAGCACGAAGGCGTAGGCCGCCGCTTCTGGGCAAAGTGGGGTGTAATGGCCCTGCGCGGAGTAGTAGAGCGCTCCCTGCCAGCCGGCCTGCCGGTCTTCATCGACCCCATCTTCGGCGAAGTCCCGGCTGTGGTTTAGGCCTTGCGCGAGCCGTGGAACTGGATTCGGACTTCGCCGACTTTTGCGTTCTTGAGGGCTTTGCCAGTGGCGGGGTCGATTGGCTTTAGCTTCTTCAGCAGGGCTTCGTCGACGTGCACGTCGTAGATGCGGCCGGAGTTGGCGTCGATGAAGTGCTGGTGCGGCTCAAGGGTGGCGTCGTAGCGGCGCAGGCCGTCGCCCGCGGTGAGCGACGCGATCACCCTCGCTTCCACAAGCTTGTCGAGATTCTGGTATACCGTGGCGCGGCCGATGCGGTGCCCCGTGCGCCCAAGCCGCAGCGCCAGCTCATCGGCGGTCGGGTGGTCACGCACCTCTTCCAGCGATTCGAGAATGGCAACCCGCGCCGTGGTCGGGCGCAGGCCGGCTTGCGCGATTTTCTCGACAGCGGATGTATGCAACTTGTGCGCCATTCGGTTGTCATGCCACAAACCCACAATTTAGCAGTGTGTCGGAAAACCTCCATACGTGGAAAACAGAGCCGCGACCGCAAGGGAGCGGCCCATCCCAAGTTTCCCAGCCGCTTGCTTGCCCGCGCCTCTGTTAAGAAAACCCGGAGGCCCAGGGCGGGTTGCCCCGCCGGATGGGCTCCGGGCTTCCCCACGTCAGCCTACAGCGTGCGCAGGAACGCTACGAGGTCGGCCTTTTCCTGGTCGCTCAGTTTCAACTCAAGCACGAGATTGAAGAACTCAACCGTGTCCTCAAGCGTAAGCAGCCGTCCGTCGTGCAGATACGGCGGGCTGTCCTTGATGCCGCGCAGCGGGAAGGTCTTGATCGGCCCGTCGGCGCTGGCCCAGCGCCCGTTGACATCCTGCTCTTCGTAGAAGCGCTCCGCCCTCAGGTTGTGCATCAGGTTGTCTGTGTAGTACGGCGCGGAGTGGCATGTCGCGCACTGGCCCTTGCCGAAGAACACTTCCTGGCCGCGCATCTCGGCCTCGGTGGCCTGGGCTGGGTCGAGCTTGCCGTCCCAGCGCAGCTTGGGCGCGGGCGGGAAATCGAGCAGCGCCTGGAACTCGCCCATCATGTGCACTTGGCTGCCGCGCTCGAGGATGTTCACACCCTTCTTGGTGGCGATCACGGGGTCGCCGTCAAAGTAAGCCGCGCGCTGCTCAA
>CAZNBU010000377.1:0-3905 GCA_964571035.1 uncultured Planctomycetaceae bacterium
TCGACGACAGCGGGTTCACCGCGCGAGCCCTGGAAGGGCATCACTGCGCACCCGCAAAGCAAAGGAAGGAGGATGAGCGTTCTTTTCATAGGTTGCAAGAATACAAAATACATAAAATCTGTCAACAGCAATCTTCCCGGTCTGCTACGGCCTTGGCGGTGGGTATTTCAGGGCATTTTCGGGTGTCGTTGCTGTGCGACTTGGCGGATTGGCGGTGCAAATTTACCGTCTTGTGCGATTTCAATGAGATATGCGTTTTTTTCGTTTTACATGTTGTATCTATAAGTAGCGTGCAATTGTCGGCAGTGCGCGGAACCACCCACCGAAGTGCCGACCCGGCTTCCTGACCCAGGAGCAAACCATGCACTCTCTTTCCGGAACTCGTCCGCCGCTTCAGCTGCGGACACTGGCACTTTCGATGGTCGTAGGCGCGTTTGCCGCAGCGCCGCTCGCCGCGTCGCCGGACGACCAGGCGGGCGCTGACCGCTATGGCATGCAAGAAGACACAGACCTCTACGTTGCAGCGCCGGGCGTGCTGGCGAACGACGGGCTTGCCGACGGTGACGAGGTCTCTGTCAAGTTGAGCGTCGCGCCCCGCTATGGCGTTGTGGACTTGAGCGCGGACGGGTCGTTCGCCTACACCCCGCCGGCTGACTTCTGTGGGCTCGACTTCTTCTACTACTACACGAACAACGGCACACCCGACAGGATCGTCCTGATCCAAGTCGCTGGTGTGAACGATGCGCCGGTGGCTGGGGACGACGCCTACGCGGTAATGCAGGGCACAGCCCTGAAGATCGGGGCGCAGCGCGGCATTCTCGCGAACGACTTCGACATTGACGACGATGTGCTTGAGTTGGGCTTGCTACAGGCGCCAGCCCACGGGGCACTGAACCTGCACAGCGACGGCTCCTTCGACTACGTGCCGCACGCGGGGTTCTACGGGATGGACTCCTTCACCTACTTCATCCATGACGAGTACGGTGAGACCTCCGAGGCCGGGGTCAGCATCGAGGTACTGCCGGCCCCTCGCGCACCGAGCTTCATGGGCGGCGAAGAGGTCCACGTTGCGGCGGTTGAAGGCGAAGAAGTTGTCATCGCCGGATGGGCCAGCGCGATCGACGCAGGTACCCACTACAAACTGAGCGACCTGATGTTCCTGGTGGTTGAGAACACGAACGCGGGTCTCTTCCTCGTAGCCCCGGCAATCGATGTGCACACCGGCGACCTGACCTTCACCGTCGGCACCAATGCGGGCGGCGTAGCCGAGATCACCATCGTGCTTACGACCCCCAATGACGACGCCGCGGACGGTCAGGCCATGACCTTCGTGATCGAGATCGAAGGCGATCCGGCGATGGGCGAGGAGATTCTCGCGGCTGACGCACCTTCAACAATGGCAGACGGCAGCCCCGTGGCTGGCGGGTGTGTGATGGGCGGCGGCAAGGGCATGCCCTGGTTGGGTGGCCTGGTCCTGCTGGCCTTGGCGGCAGGGGTTTGCGTGCGGCGGCGCGTGAACGCCTGATCGCGGGCAGGGCCCGGAGCGAGGGGCGCCTCACGGCGCCCCTTTCGCATTTGAAGCGGGTTCGACCCGAAACGCACCGAAAGACCAAATTTTCTTGATTTTAGGGTTTTTATCTTTTCAAGTTTTTGTAGATTATTTGTGCGCGGTGGCAATGCCGGCTGTCGCCCGCCTTCGTAAACGCCGGCAACCCCTGTTTCCGGGACGGATCATGCGACTTGAATCTTCCCTCCGCACGCGCGGAATCACACTGTTCGCCACCTTCGCTCTGCTTGCCTTCGTTGCCACCCCTTTGGCAGCCGGCGAGCTGTTCAACAGCGGCACACCTGGCACCGGCACGTACGACTCCTCAATGTCGAACTCGGTGCGCTACGCGTCGCGCTTCACCCCGACGGTGGACGGCAACGTTGACAACATCCGCGTGTACGGCCGGCGCAAGTCCGGAATGTTCACCGGGGCGTTTGCCGTGGCGCTGTTCGACGAAGCGGGCGGTGCACCCGGTGTGCAGCTTGCATCCGGTACCGGCAACTTCGGCGACACAGCCGCGTGGGTCGAGGTCTCGATCGCCAGTACGCCCGTCGTCACGACCAGCAACTACTACATTGTCTGGTATTCGCTGACGCTGGACAACCTGGGCTGGAACCGCAGCACCAGCAGCAGCGTGCAGACGCCGACGTTCTCGTCGCCCGACTACGGCACGACGTGGAACGCCGTTTCTTCCTTCTTTCAGTCCATGGTGATCGTGGACAACTCGCCGACCGCCGTCAGCGACTCGTTCGCAGCTACCGAAGATACAACGCTCAACGAGGCGGCCCCTGGCGTGCTCGGCAACGACACCGATCCCAACGGCGATTCGCTGATCACCGCGCTGGTGTCGACCACCACGCACGGAAGCCTGACGCTGAACAGCAATGGCTCGTTCCACTATACGCCGAATCCGGACTACTTCGGCACGGACAGCTTCATCTACCGTGCATGGGACGGCGCGCTGTACTCCAACCCGGTGACCGTGACGCTGACCATCGCCGGCACGCCGGACGCGCCGGTTGCTGTCGCCGACTCGCACTCCACGAACGAAGACACCGCGCTGAACATCTCGGCGCCGGGCCTTCTCTCCAACGACCTCGACGCCGACGGCGACCTGCTGACGGCTGTGCTGGTTACCGACGTTTCGAACGGCACGCTGTCGCTGAACGCGGACGGCTCTTTCCTATATACACCAGCCGCCAACTACAGCGGCGCTGACAGCTTCACCTACAAAGCCAACGACGGGTTGGCTGACTCGAACACGGTCACAGTGAGCATCACGGTCAACGCGGTCAACGACGCGCCGATCGCGGTTGCGGACAGCTATAACTTTGACGAAGACACGGTACTGAACGTCAGCGCGCCGGGCGTGCTTGCCAACGACAGCGACGTTGAGCTGGACGGTTTCACTGCGATCCTCGTGGCTGGCCCGGCCAGCGGCGTCCTGAACCTGAACGCGGACGGCAGCTTTGACTACACCCCCGTGGCGAACTTCACGGGCGTGGTCAGTTTCAACTACAAGGCCAATGACGGCGCCGACTCGAACATCGTCACGGTGACCATCGCCGTGAACCCGGTCAATGACGCCCCGGTGGCCCTGTTGGACAACTACGCCACCCCACAGGAGACGCCGCTCAGCTTTGCCGCGTTCTCGGGCGTGCTGGCAAACGACAGTGACATTGACGGCGACACCCTTACCGCAATCCTGGTAGCTGACGTGTCGAACGGCGACCTTGAGCTCGATCCAGACGGCGGGTTCATGTACACGCCGGGCGTCGGGTTCAGCGGCACCGACAGTTTCACCTATAAGGCCAATGACGGGGCGCTTGATTCGAACACGGTCACGGTGACGATCACCGTCAACGCCTCCAACCACGGCCCGACCGCCACACCCGACAGCTACTCAACCAATGAAGACACGGTCTTGAACGTTGCCGCAGCCGGTGTTCTAGCCAACGACTCGGATCCCGAGAGCGATCCGATCACGGCTGTGCAGGTCACCGGGCCGGCCCACGGCCTGCTTACCCTGAACGCGGATGGCAGCTTCGACTACACGCCGGACGCCAACTACTTCGGCAGCGACAGCTTCACCTACAAGGCGACCGACGGCGGCTTGGATTCGAACATCGTCGTCGTGACGCTGACCATCAACCCGGTGAACGACGCGCCGGTTGCAGTGGTGGACTCGCACTCAGTGAACGAAGACAATGTTCTGAACGTGTCGGCGCCGGGCGTGCTTGGCAACGACACCGACATTGAGTCGGAGCCGCTGACCGCGATACTGGTCGCCGATGTCAGCAACGGCGTACTGGTGCTGAACAGCGACGGCAGCTTCACCTACACCCCCGCCGCCAAC
>CAZNBU010000378.1:0-702 GCA_964571035.1 uncultured Planctomycetaceae bacterium
CGATGTTCTGAATGTTCAAGTTTAGCTTCACGTGTCGGCTGGGGTACCAGCCCGTGCGCAACCCGAAGGTCACATAGCCAGGCGAATCGTGTGGAGTAAAGCGCGGGTCACCTTCTACTCCGGGCGCGTACTGATCCTGCCGTCCTACAATGTTCATGTAGGGCTCCAGATAGATCTTGTTGTTCATCGCGCTGTAGCGAATCGAGATCTCAGAGAAAACCGGCGGAATACGACCGATAGGTACATCATTCTTCAGGTCATCGCCGCGCGTGTATGTAAAGTTGGCATAGAACCCGAGGGCGTCGCCTTCGAAGAACAGGTGGTCAGTCGGCAACCCGAGCCAGCCCAATGCCTCCGACAGGTAGAATCCGAAATCTGCCTCCACGCCGAAGATTCGGGCGCGCCCGCCATTTACGGAGCGGAAAACATCTTGCCCCTGGAACACGAGCGCTTCGCGAATCAGCGTGTCTTCCAGGTAGTTGAAGAAAAAGGCAACCGAACCCATGGCTTCGTAGGGCGCCGCAGAATTCGGGTCCTGGGTCGGGATGAACAACTTGCTCCCAACATCTACCGAGTACTGGATCTCCGGGTCGAGGTTCGGGTTGGGAATGGCCTCGCCCGCGCCGAATCCCTTTGAAGCGGCAAGTTCGTCCAGATTCGGTGCGCGGAACCCACGGCTCAGATTCAGATACACCGAGACCT
>CAZNBU010000378.1:712-3884 GCA_964571035.1 uncultured Planctomycetaceae bacterium
TGGCAAAGGCGCCCGTCAGATCGGTGATGAAAGTATTGAGACCATCGATCTCGGGGTCGTTCAGGTCGACGTCTGCGAGGGCTCGAAAGCCCGAGAAACGCACGCCATAGCGAAACTGCAGCATTTCGTCGAAGAACGTCGTTTCGTTCTGTGCGTAGATTCCAAAGCTGGTGTAGCTGCTCCAGTCCGGCACCTGCACACGCCCGTCTTCGTTCGAGTGCTCCCCCGTGTCGAGATTGATGTCGATACTGCGCGAGTTGACCATGTCATGGTAGAGCTCGCCCCCGACAGTGAGCCGCGCCCATTCGCCAAAGTACATCACCGCCTGTGTACGAATCCCCAGGGTGTGCACATTGAAGTTGGAGTCTTCGAGGCGGTTGGGGCTGCTGCGACGGATGCGTTGCAGGGACTCCTGCACTTTGTGGTACATCACTTCCGCGTACATCTCCTCAAGGTATCCGAACTCATCGTGTTGCCAGCGAAGCGTCGCGAAGTCATCAACCTGGTAAACGAAAAGGCGGCGAATGTCGCGTCCGACGCCGGGTGCCGGCAGCGTATCCGGATTGGCGACAAGCGACGTGACCTGATCCGTGCGGTTGACGTCATTCTGCTGATGGTGGCTGTAGTTGAACGTGAAGGTGTGCGCGCCCCATCGGGTGCCGAATGCTCCGTATGTTCCCCATTCCTCGTAGGCGGTGAACGGCTGGCGACCGATACTCGCGCCACCAACGAGTTCGTCCACGTCGGCGTAGGTACCCTGTACGATCCCGCCGAAGTGCTCGCTTCTGACCTCGCCGAATATGCCGGCTTCTCTGCGCATACTCGAGCTTTCAAACCTGCCGCGTGCGCCGACGGTGTAGTCCCAGGAATCCTCAAAGCTGGGCTGTTGGGTAATGATGTTCAGTACACCGCCAAGGGCGTCGCTGCCGTAGAGCACGCTCGCGGGGCCGCGAATAACCTCAATGCGTTCGATTGTGTGGGGGCCGACCGTGGCGTAGTACTGGTTAGGGCCGCCGCGGTACATGGAATTCGAGAACCGCACGCCGTTCACCAGCATAACGATTTCCTTGCCAGTGCGCCCTCGAATGAAGGGGGAGCCCTGCCCGGCGGCCGTATGCTGGATGTAGATGCCGGTCGTACCTTCCAGCAGGTCCGGCGTCTGCCCCGCCATTCGTTCTTCGATCTGGCGCCGATCGAGCGTCGTTACCGAATCCGGCGTGTCGAGAATTCTTCTCTTGCTGCCGGACGGCGTGACGACCTCGATCTCGGTTTCCGGGCGCTTCTCGCTCTCGCCCTGTGCCGACAACGGGATAGCCAGTAGACAAGCAGCTAAAGTCGCCGCTACTGCGGTGCGCATGTTTTGCTCCGAATGGTTTCCGACCCCGGGGGATAGGGCAGCGTGCCTCGTTGTTCCGTGCACAGCCGGCGCCTGACCAAGTTTCGACGGGTTTCGTGAAGATGCCGCTAAGGCCGCATCAGAGGCCGGTTAGCAGCCGGTTGGACTTTCTTGAATCCGCATAAGCACTGTTGATTCGCACCCTTCTGCGTCGCACCCTGCCGCGCATTCCTGTGCAGGCATGCAACGGATTCGGAAAAGGAGAGCATTCATGAGTAAGTTCTGGACAGCGGCCTTTGCGCTCTTGTTGAGCGTAGGCCTGCTGGCTGTGCCGGCGATGGCGCAAGCCAGCGACACCGACGACGTCGGTCGTATTGATCGTGGTGGTGCAGAAGACGATGGGACATCGACAAAGCTTAGCAAGAGCGGTTTGCAGTGGGCTTCGAAGGACTTCAGCCTGCGCATGACAACGCGCGTTCAGGTTCGCCTGACGTACAACAACGAAGTCGCGCACGGCAACGACGGACAGAACGGACGTGACTTCGTCAACTTCCGCATCCGTCGCGCAAAGACCGCTTTCAGCGGACACATCTTCCAGAAGGAGTTCAAGTACAAGCTGCAGGTCGCCTGGACCGGCAACGGCGCCGAGATGATCGAAGACGCCTACTTCACGTGGGCGATCATGAACGAGATCAACCTCAGCGCGGGCCAGCACAAGACGCCCTGGAACTGGGAAGAAATGACCAGCTCGGGCTCGCAGCAGTTCGTTGACCGCGGGTACGTCAACGAAGTCTTCAACCAGGACTTCGCCAAGGGCATCTGGATCGACGGCCAAGTCGGCGAAGACATTTCGTGGCTGAAGTACTGGTTCGGTGTCTACAACGGCGTGCTGCAAGGCAACGACGACTTCCGCAACGACGACGTCGCGCTGGTCAGCGACACCTTCAACGGCACCGGCCTGGTTGACACCCACATGATGATCAACCTGCGCCTTGAAACGCACCCGCTGGGTGACGTCAAGGGCATGAACGACAGCCGCGGCGAAGACGAGCGCGACACGTTCCTGTTCGCGGTCGGTCTCGGCGTCAACTTCTTCAACTCGCCGTTCTCCAACGCGAACATCCGCCCCGACACCGTGGGTACGCCCACCGGCTCGGGCCGCGCTCGCACCTGGCAGGACACCTGGGCGATCACCCTTGACGCGCACCTGCGCATCCTGGGCATCAGCCTTGACCTTGCCATGTACTTCCGCCACACCGAGTTCCACAACTCGGGCCGCAACCGCTATCAGCCGGGCACGCCGACCCGCAACGGCACCGGCAACGTCACCGATATCGGGTTCACGGTTGACATCTCCTACTTCATCATCGCCAAGCACTTCAACGTCGGCATCCGCTGGAACCACCTGCAGGCCGACGAGTTCTGGCAGCTCGGCAGCACCAGCCGCCGCGCGGCGCTTCGCCCCGACGCCAACGAAATCGGGCTCAGCGTCAACTGGTACCTGCACGGCGACAACCTGAAGCTGACACTGGACATCCTGTTCGTCAGCGAACAGCTCGCGCTTCTCAGCAACGCTGACGGCGCGGGCGGCGGCGAAGGCCTGGACGGCGTGTACACCAGCCCGCCGGCTCGCAGCGCTGCCAGCATTGCCGGTGAGGTCGCGGACTACGCCAACACCTACATCATCCGGCTTCAGTTGCAGTGGATTTTCTAGAAGGGCGGGAAATCGGGGAGCGGGCAACCGCTCCCCGGTTGTCTCAACTCATCCGGGAGGCTTCTCCAGGATCCATGCCATGCCTTGCTTGGAACCCTGGATGGGGGCAGCGATCGCCCGCT
>CAZNBU010000379.1:0-2457 GCA_964571035.1 uncultured Planctomycetaceae bacterium
CCCATCGAAGGGTGGTCCCCGCAGCCTGCAATTCTGATCGGGAATTCCCGAGCCTACTTCTTCTTCAGTTTCCGGTCATGCCGCCAGATGTCCCAGACCAGCGCAACCCCGCCCGCCACCGCCAGCAGGAACAGCAGGATCGCGAGGCCCGGATACCCCAGGATCGTGAACTTCGTTTCGATGCTCATCAGCAGCGCGGCGCCCACGATCAGTGCCGCAATCACCAGCCCCTGCGCAATCCGGTTCGCCACCTTCTGGAACCCGCCGATCAGCTCAGTCTCATCGAAGCTGCGCACCCGGAACTCAAGCCGGTTCTCTGCCAACCGGTCCATGATCTTGTTGACGCGGCCGGGCAGCTCCTGCGCGAACTCATTCACTTCAAGCAAGCGCCCCAGCGCAGCCGCCGGCGAGGCCGCCTGTTTCATCATCTTCAGTACTAACGGGATCGCCTCCTCGCGGATCGCCCGGTACGGGTCAAACTCAGGCGACAGCGACCGGCCAAGCTCATCCAGGCTCATCATCGCCTTGCCGAGCATGGTCAGCTCGCCGGGCGGGCGCATGCCGGCTGTGCCGGCGGCGCGCGCCAGCTCAATGATCACACGCCCAAGCTGGATTTCGCCGACCGCCTCGCCCTGGTGATTGCTGACCAGCGACTTCATGCGCGAGCGAAACGCCGGCTCGTCAAACTCGCGCGAAGGCTCGCCGATGCGCGTGGCAAGGTCCGCCGCCGCCTCGGCCCGGCCTTCCCCCAGCGAAATCAGCAGCCGCAGCAGGCGCTCGCGCATCTCGCCGGAGATGCGACCCACCATGCCCAGGTCGATTAGCGCCAGACGGTTGTCGCGGGTCAGCAGCACGTTGCCGGGGTGCGGATCGGCGTGGAAAAATCCGTCGATGCACACCTGCTTCATGTATGCCTTCTGCAACTGGCTGGCGAGGCGCAAGCCGTTGATCTCGGCGCGCCGCTCATCGGACAGCTCCGTCACCTTGCACCCGTCGATGAACTCCATCGTGAGCACGCGGCTGGTGGTGTAGTCGTCCATGGGCGCGGGAACGACGATGTCGCGGAACCCGCTGAGGTTGTTGGCGAGCAACGCGAGGTTCTGCGCCTCAGTGTGATAGTCCAGCTCGCGCATCAGTGTCCGGCGCAGGTCGTCGATCACTTTCTGGACGCGATGCCGCCGCGCGATGTCGCTGACGCCCTCAAGCACGCTGGCGACCTCATCCAAGACGTCCAGGTCATCGACCAGCATCGCGCGGATGCCGGGCCGCTGCACCTTCACGGCGACCACGGTGCCGTCGTGCAGCGTTGCCTTGTGGACCTGGCCCAGCGACGCGGAGGCTTCCGGTACCGGCTCAAACGTCAGGAAGACGCGCGACACGCCCTGGCCGAACTCTTCGCTGACCACCTGCTCGATCTGCTCGAACGGCACGGGGCCGACACGGTCCTGCAACTGGCTTAGCGCCGCCACGTACTCGGGCGGCAGCATGTCGGCGCGCGTGCTGAGCACCTGGCCAAGCTTGACGAACGTGGGGCCCAGCTCCTCCAACTCGGCGACAAGGGCTTTGGGATCGGGTTGCGCCTTCTGCGTGACCTTGCCCAGTTCATCGCCCAGCAACTCGGAAAGCCCGCTGTTGCGCACGATCTCGCCAAACCCGAAACGCAGCATCAGCGATGCAATCTGCCGGTAGCGCTTCAGGTGGCGCGGCTTGAGAGATACTTTCATGCACTCTCCATTGTACACAACGCCGACGGCGGGCGCGCCGGTCCCTGAAATCAGGGTTACGCGTTCGGCAAACACAGCTACTGGTGTAGACTGGTGTCTATGCCCCACTTGGTTCCCGCATTCGCAGCCCTGTGCCTGCTGTCGCTGGCGGCGGCGTACTGGCCCCGCGGCTCAACCGCGCAGGCGGAACCGGGTACTTCTCCGACCGAGCTGATCGACACGCACGTGGCCGCGCTTTGGAAGCGCGATGGTGTTACGCCCGCGCAGCGCAGCGACGACTATGAGTTCCTGCGCAGGGTCTACCTGGACGTCACCGGCGAGCCGCCCGACCCCGCAGACATCAAGGCATTCATCGCCGACAAATCCGAAGCCAAGCGGGCCGCGTTGATCGACAAATTGCTCGACGATCCGCGCTTCGGCGAACACATCGCCGACCTGTGGACCCCGATCCTGCGTGAGCGCGGCAGCACCGAGCTGGGCGAGCTGAGCACCTCGGCGACCGACGTGCTCGCTGGTTGGCTGGCCGCGCGCGTGAACCGCAACGTCGGCTTTCATCGGATCGCACGCGAGCTGATCACCGCCGAGGGCGCAATTTCCGCCAATCCCGCCGCCGCGTACTACGGGCTGATGGGGTTTCCGGTGCGCACCGCCGACGCCGCCGGCATGACGTTCAAACACTTCGCGGGCGTGCAGGTGCAGTGCGCGCAATGCCACGATCACCCCTACGACTACG
>CAZNBU010000379.1:2467-3866 GCA_964571035.1 uncultured Planctomycetaceae bacterium
GCGCTTTGCCGGCGTCGCCGCCTTCTTTGCGCCGGTGGAAGCGCAGGCTGACTTCTACACACAACCGATCGACCCGCGCATCGAGACTAAACCGGTGCCGGCCAAGGATGCGCTCGAAGCCTATCTCAAGACGCTGAAAGCGGATGTGCCGCCCGAATACCGCGGCCGCGTCGGGGACCTGCTTGCGTACAATGTGCCGCAACTGCCGGGCGACAAGCCGTTCAAGTCGCGCGACCCGCAGATCTGGCGCCGCGCGTTCGCCGACTGGGTACTGGGGCCCGAGCACCCGACCACCGCGCGCTACATGGTGAACCGATTCTGGAGCTTTCTGTTCGGCATCGGGTTCGTGAACCCCGCCGACGACTTCAACCCGCTGAATGAGCCGTCGCACCCGGATTTGCTAAACGCGCTGGCAGCCGACTTCGTCGCGCACGGGTACGACGTGAAGCGCCTGTACCGCACGATCCTGAACTCGCGTGTGTACCAGCTTTCCAGCGCCGGCCGCGCCGCCAACGCGCAACGCTGGCACTTCGCCAGCGCGCCGGTGCGGCAACTTTCGGCGGAGCAGTTGTTCGGCGCGCTGTTCAGGCTTGAGGACGGCAACACCTACCTGCGCATTTTTCAGCGCGACCACCCCGGCGCGTACCATCGCCTGCGGCAGTTGGCGACGCTGCGCGAGATGCAGAAAGACAAGGGCGAGCAGCCGCAGGGCACCCTGAACGTGGACCGCGAGTTGCTGGACAAGTACATCGCGCGCATCGACGCAATGCGGCCCGAGTGGCGGCTGCGAAGGGCGCTGGCGGCGCAGTATCTGGCGCTGGGCCAGGACGACGAGATGACGATGAGCGAGACGTTCACGCAGTCGATCGACCAGGCGCTGCTGATTCTGAACGGCGACGTGACAAGGCGGCTTGGGGGCAGCACGAACGGCTCGCTGGTGTATGCGGTGCTGCGCGATGTCGAGGGGACGGACGCGCGGACAGGTGTACTGTATCTGAGTATCCTGTCGCGCCAACCCACCCCGGATGAGCGCGAGCGCGCGGCAAAGTACGTTCAGTCGCGCGTCAAGGCAGGCGATGCGGAGCAGGTTGCGTACGAAGACCTGTTCTACGCGCTCGTAAGCACAACCGAGTTCGCGACGAACCACTGATGCGTTTACCGAAGTGGTGCGGGCAATCCTGCGTAGTTAGCAGTTCAGCGCGGAGCGCTGGCACAACGTTAGCCCCGGCCAAGGGCCGGGGTTCGCGGTGTTTCATCCAGGCCGAGGCGCGGAGCGCCGACACAACCCAGCAGACGTTGGCACCCTTTGTGCCGGCGCTCCGCGCCTCGACATTCCTCTTGCCGGTAACCCCCGCCTTGTCGGCGCCGCGCTTCGCTTGGCGCCGACCGGCGGGGGCTA
>CAZNBU010000380.1:0-3858 GCA_964571035.1 uncultured Planctomycetaceae bacterium
GCTGCAGCGCCTCCAGTTCGGTCGGCGCTCGGAGAAGCTCGACCCCGACCAGCTATGGCGAGGCATCCACAAGTCAGCAGAGAGCCACGACGCGGGTTCGGTCTAGGCGCCTAGCGGGGCGCGCAGACTTTCGTGAACCAGTCGGTCACTTCGCTCTTGCTCATCTTCCCGTCGGCAACGGCAAGCACGACAGCCTCGGCTTCAGTCGCCGATGCAGTAAGCTCCCATTCATTCACATCCAGGAACACGTCAGCAGCCAGCAGCGCAACGCGCTTATTACCATCCACAAATGCGTGCCCCTGGCAGATGTGAAACAGGTAGGCGGCCGCCATCTCGGGCATTCCATCGTGGAGGTACTGTCCGCCAAAAGTCTGGCGCGGCATGTTGATGGCGGCGTCGATCAACCCGAGATCGCGAATCCCGTCTGAGCCGCCATCGTTCTCAATAGTGTCCGCGTGAATCTGAAGGATGTTCTCCAGCGTCAGGAATTCGAGGCGCGCCATGTCACTTGGCCAGTCGCTTCAGTGCGCCGTCGTACTTGCGCCGCGCCCGCTTGAGCGACTTCTCGATTCGCTCCGGCTCAATGCCGACGCCCACCGGCGTCATCACGATGCTGCCGTCATGCACGGTCAGGCTCATGTAATCGCCAAGCCTGATCCCGAGCAGGTCAAGGATGGCCTTGTCGATCGTGATCGATCCACTGTTGCCGGATTTCACTATGCGCTTAACCATAACTCACTCCGTCATTACATCGTAATGACCCCGCGGAGTGCAGTCAACGGGCGGATTACCCCGCCGTGTGCTTGGTGATCACAAGCCGGTTGTCGTAGATGTCCACGTCGAAGCGGTCGCCCGGCTTGAGGTCGAGGCGCGCCAGCAGCGACTCGTCCACCGGCAGGAAGTACTCGTCGCCGACGTGGGTGACTTTTGCGGTGGCGGTGATGTCCGTTTCCGGTGCCATGCCTATTGAACGCACTCGGGTTGCGTTCCGTTCCCGATTGTCTTGAGTCTCGCCTAAACGCAAATCCTAACGCTTCTGGCTGCCACTTTGCAATCTCGCTAATCTTCGCGGCATGAAAGTCGGGATCGACTGGGGTGGCACCGGCATCAAAGCCGCAATCGTGGAGGGCGCCAACGTGCGCAACCACGCCGCCGCCGAGACGCGCGTCAGCTCGGGCCCCCAAACCATCCTGGACGACATTGCCGCGCTGGTGAAGCGCGTAGCCCCCGCGCCGCAGGGTGTCGGTGTCGCGATCCCGGGCGAGGTGCGCGCCGATGGCCGCTGCTGGCGCCTGCCGAACGTGCCCGGGTTCGAAGACGTCAACATCGCAGCCGAGTTGCACAAACGCATCGGGTGCGAGGTCACGGTCGAAAACGACGCCATCGCGGCTGCGCTGGCCGAGCGCCTGTACGGGTGGGGGAACAAGTACCGCAGCTTCCTGCTGGTCACGCTGGGCACGGGCATAGGCGGCGGGGTGGTGCTCGACGGCAACGTGCGCCGCGGCGCGGGCGGGTTCGCCGGCGAGATCGGCCACGTGCTGGTCAACAGCGACCCGCAGGCCTGGCCATGCGGGTGCGGGCGCACCGGGTGCATGGAGGCGTACGCGGGCTCATCGGCCCTGTTGCGCAAGTTCAAAGAAGCGGGCGGCAGCGCGAACAACGTGCGCGAGATCGCCGCATCGCCCGGCCCAGCCGCCGAAGCCGTGTGGCAAATGATGGGCCAAGCACTCGGAACCGGGTTAGCCAGTATCAACAACACGCTCGATCTCGACGCAATCGTGTTCGCGGGCGGCATAAGCAACAGCTTTCAACGGGTAGAGCCGCACATCCGCCAATCCATGAAAGCCCGAGCCTTCGCGCCGCCACTCGCAAACCTGCCCCTGCTAGTCACCCAGCTAGGCGACCACGCCGGGGTGATCGGCGCCGCGCACTTGCCGAAAAATTCTGAAAAAAGTTAGTCGCCGCAAGTCGGCTTGCCGCAGTCATTTGCTGCCGGTTGCCTGCCGCCGACTGCCGGCTGACGAGCCCGACGTGTGTCCGCCGGTTCCTGGGTGTAGGGGCGACGTTTACGTCGCCCTCGAATGGACGCCCGCGCCGAGGGCGACGTGAACGTCGCCCCTACGCAAGTGGCAGTTTGCTCGAAAAGGTGCGTGACCCACTCCCCGGCGGACCAGAAGTGTCGCCACCGAAAGTACGCTTGCGCGAAACAGGAGTCAGCCATGCAATCACCCGCCGAAACCATCCAGCGCATCCGCGAGTACATCTTCGACAACAGCCTCGACCTGCATATCAGGTACCTTCTCGTCACCAACGAAGCGCACCCTTCCGAGTACGCGCGCTACAACCTTCACAGGATGCTGCACGCCCGGCGTCTGTCCGTGCTGGTGTTCAAGGGCGCTGTCAACAGGGCCTTGGGCGAAGCTTCGCCCTACGCCAACGATCCCGAACTGATCGGCCGCGACTACCACCAGGATCACGAGGACTGGGTGGAGTTCCGGATCCTCCGCAACCCGCCCCGCAAGCGACGCGCTGAAACCGGCAACCGGTACCGGAACCAGAACACGGGCAAGTCGGGTGTAGCGTCAGCGAAAGCAGTTCGCAAGGCGAACGCACCGCAGGTGGCGCATGCCGCCACCGAGGAAGCGACGGGGAGTGTGCCTCAACCCGCGCGCGGCTCATGCAATGAGAACGGTATTATGCGAAGGACTTCGACGAGCTCAGTCGAGCCGAGCGAAGGTTGCGCAGCAACGAACCCGAGCGGCGCACCGCGACGCGAGGGATGCGAAGGACGCGAAGGCCACAACCCGCCCATGAGCGCTTGTTGGCCCAACGCCGAGCGAATGTCGGAACTCGCGCACCGCGTCGATGAAGCATACGCCGAGTCGATGCGCTTGGCGCGTGTATTCAAGGCGACAACATCGCAGGCGCCCGAGCCCACCGCGCCCCGCCCTGAGCCGGTCGCCGAATCGGCGATGGAGCACAGCCCGTCGCGTCGATTGACGCCGCTGCAACAGGTGGCGCTTGCCGCCATTGGTAATTGGTTATTGGTTGCTGGTCATTGCGGTTCGACCAAGCTCACCGCAGGCGGTTCGTCGAAGCTCACCACGGGCGGCTCGACGCCTGGGAGCGCGGCCGTCCCGACTTCGCCAAGGCTTCGTCGGACACGCCCGGCCGCATTGCGGACCGGAGGTCCGCGCTCCTACTACTACGCAGGCCCGGGAGGTGCCTGCCCGCGCGCTGCCGCCTGAGAAGGGCCGGCCTTTGCAGGCCGGCCTGACGTGCAATGCAATCTCTTTTCTGTCAGCACGCGCGAGCGTGATGTTCGCCGTGGCCGTTTGGGGGCTGTCCCTGGCGCGACCGTTTGCGCCGCGGGACTGTCCCCGTCCTGGGCGCGAAAGTGGAGGAACATCAGTGTGTGCCGCTTCGAAGCGAGTTCATGCATTTGCCGCGCACACGCGAACTCAGATGAACGCGGATTCATGCTTCCAGAAGCGGGGACAGTCCCCTCAGGGCTTGAGCTTCTTGAGCTTGGTGCAGAAGAACTCCCACCCTTGGGCTATGGAGGTTCGGTTGTCCTGCTCTTCCTTGGTGTCGCCGAAGTTGCCATGGGTGATCTTCAGCTTCACGCCGCCGTCCACTTTCTCGAACTCCATCTCGACGTTCAGCACCTGCTCGTCGGGTTCGAAATCCCAGTGCCAGGTGGTGCCGAACTTCTTGTTCACGTCCCAGTGGGTGATCTTGCCCAGCATGCGGTAGTGGTATTCGTCCGGGTGCTCTTTCTTCGGGTACAGCAGCCAGTACTTGCCGCCGACCTTGCCCTCGATTTCCGCTTTCGGCGCCCAGAAGGCTTTGAGCCCG
>CAZNBU010000381.1:0-3821 GCA_964571035.1 uncultured Planctomycetaceae bacterium
AGTGCCGCCGAGCGCTCGTCGCTTCCGGACGCCAGCTTCTCGACCATGACCTTGACCTGGTCGCCCTGCTCCTTGGCCGCTTCGTTGCTGCGCTCAAGCTGCTCGGTGAGCTGCGTGATCGCCCACATCTGCTTGCGGGCGGTCTCAGGCAGGTTGGCCGCCGACTTCATGAACTCCGGCAGCGGCTTCATGGCTTCGACGAACTGTCGGTTGGCGTTGCTCTGGTCTTCCAGCGCCAGCTTCATGGCAGCCAGCGCGTTGGTCTGCGCCTCGCCGCTCGGGATCACGTCCTTGATCGTCTGCGGCAGGTTGCTCAGCGCCTCGATCAGCTTGCTCTGCCCCATGGATTGCGCGTGCAGCCGCTGCCCCAGCACGCGAATATGCGACGCCAGATCACCAAGGCCGTTCTTCATTTCAACGATCGCGCGGGTGCGCACCGACATGGCGGCGGGATCCAGCGAATTGATCGGCACCAGCAACTGGCTGTTGAGCGTGGCAGCCTCCTGCGGCGCGAGCTCTTCACCGTCGTCCTCAACGAGGATGGGGTTCACCTCGGGGTCGTCGCTGGGAAGCTGGTAGTCGGGGGCCGGTTTATCGGTCTTTTTGCGGAACATGCGGGTCACAAGCTTGAACATGGCGCGGAATCCTCGCTGTTGGGTGTGTGGTAAAGAGCGCGATTTCTCGCGCTGTTCCGGTGATCGGAATAGCGAGTGCGTTCTGTTCAGAAATTCCGCCGGACTCACGGAAGTCTAATGAAAGCAACGGCTGGACGCGAAGGAGCGAAGGGAGCGGAGGCCGCGAAGAACTGCCAAAAGAAACAGGACAGGCAGGAAGTCAGGACAACGACGTCTTGTTCGTCCTGCCTGTCCTGTTCCTACTGCCGTTGCTTTTCTTCGCGTCCTTCGCTCCCTTCGCTCCTTCGCGTCAAGCCGTTTCGGAAAGCGGCACGCCGTGGTAGGCGAGTTCTCGGCGGGCGGGCTCGGCCAGGTCGGTCGTCGGGTGATACCCGAGTTCGCGCTCGGCTTTGGCGCTGCTGTAGAACTGGCCGTATTCGAGGTGGTAGTAGCTGGTCAGCGTCACAGCCCCCAGCTTGCCGGTCAACAAACCCCACCACTCGGAAACATACGCGCTCATCTTCAGGATGCCGCGCGGGATGATCATGGGCCGCTTGCGGCCAGCCATGCCCGCGACCAGCTCCGCGAACTCGCGCAGCGACGTGTTCACGCCGCCCAGAATGTAGCGCTCGCCGGGCGTTCCTTTCTGCAACGCAAGCACGTGCCCTTTGCCTACGTCCTGCGTGTCCACAAAGTTGAGCGTCGCGTCCACCATCGCGGGCGCCAGCCCCTGAAAGAACACACACGCGGCTGATAGCTGCGGGTTGCGGCTCCCCTCGCCTACGAGCCCGGTCGGATTGACGATCACGATTGGCGGCCCGTCTGTTTCTTTCACGGCTGCCTCAAGGTCGGCTTTGATCGGGTAGTAGTTGCCGCCGCCCTGCCGCGCGGGATCGTAGGGCAGCGTCTCGTCGGCCAGCTCGCCCGCCTTGGCAAGCCCGATCGTGCTGAGGCTGCTGGTGAAAACCGCGCGCTCCACGCCCGCCTGCCTGGCCAGCTCAAAGTGACGCTTCACCTGCGGAATCCATGTCTCGCGGTAGCCTTGCAGGCGCCGATGCAGGCCTGACCACGGAAACGGCGCCGCCGAATGCACGAAGAAGCGGCAGTCTTTCAGCGCCGCGCCCAGCGCAGCGTCGTCGTTCATATCGCCGTAGACAATCTCGGCGCCGCGCTCCGACGCGCGGGCCAGGTTGCGGTGGCCGCGCGAGCGCGCCAGGCAGCGCAGCTCGTACCCGGCATCCAGAAACGCCTGCGCCACGCCGCTGCCGACTGTGCCCGCGGAGCCCAGAAGCAACACGCGGTCAGGCATGGGCCCCCCGGTTGCGCATCTCCTGCAAGTGCGCGGGCGCGAGCGGGCGCAGCGCGAAGCGCCGGGTGGTGGCTACCTCGGTCAGAACTCCGGAAGCCAGGTCGACATCAACCTCAGCGCCGTCGCTGAGCGTGCCCACCGGGTCTACCGGCGACGTCACCGCAACACCGCGCTGGTTCAACAGACGCAGCAGAAAGTAGTCGCAGCTCCTGCACAGCACGACCGACGGCAGATTCGCGAGCAGCGCCTTGGGAATCTCCTCGACTTCCGGCGCGGCGTGAAACCCGCCCGGCAGCACCAGGCACGCCCCATGCAGCGCGGGGTCCGCGACCATCTCGCCAATGAACCGATACTCGCGCTTTGCCAGCCTCATGCGCCGCAAGCTTACCGCCCAACCCGCGCCGGACCAGACCTGTCCCGCGCTCGCTCACGCGGCTAGGCTGCGTGCATGTGGTTTCTTCTGGTCAATGCAGCCAACTCGCCCGCGAACCCGGAGTTTGACGCGCAGGCGCGCAGCTACTTCATGTGGATGGCGATCATCGCGCTGGTGGTCACCTGGGCGTGGCTTTACCTGCGCATCCGCAAGCGAATGAAGGAGCCGCGGCCTGAGCCTCCTGCCGACCCGCCGGCGACTGCGGATTGATCAACCGCCGTGCCTGTGTAGCGTGCCCGCGTGAGATTCGCGATTGCCATCCTGCTGCTTTGCGCGCCGCTGCACGCCTTTTGCGTGCTCCCGGCTGGGCACACCGGCTCAGTTCGCATCGCGCGGACAGAAGTCGTGATCGTTCACCGCGCCGCCAAAGACTCCGCCGGAACACAAGAGATGCTGGTGCGCATCACGCCGGTGTTCGATGGACCATCACCAGAGCGGTTGGCTTGGATCATCCCCCTGCCGGGTGTCGCGCAAGGGCGCGGGTCAGCCGACGCGGCGGCGCTGTACGCCGGCATTGAGCTTCATTCCAAACTGTTCGGCCTCGCCCGCGAACAATGGGCAAGCCGCACCGAGTACGAGTGGCCCGAGGCGCTGACCTGGCTGAAGAAGCGCGAACGCGCTGAGTTGCACGCGGCCGCCGGGCCCGCGCTGCCGGAGCTCTCCCTCGCCGCCCCACCCGCGCTCACTGCGATCCAGACAACCGGCGCCGAAGCGGTTGCCGCATTGAGCACGTGGCTCGCCGATCGAAGTTTCCGCGCGCTCACACCACAAGACACAGCGTGGTTTGCGGAGAACTCCTTCTCCTTCCTGTGCGTCACGATTTCGCCGCCCGACGGCAAGGCGCGGCTGGGAAGCGCGATCGAGTTGCCGCCGGTCAAGGTGCGCTTCAAGACCGCCGCGCCGTACGTGCCCCTGCTTGTCGGCCCGGGCCAGCCGCGCGGACGGCTGGACATCGCGATCATCTCCGACAAGCCGCTAGATACTCAGCCGTACATGAGTGCGCGCGAAACCGTCAAAGCCACAGAATCCGGGTACGTGCTGCTGCTCAACCTCTGGTCGGTTCAGCCGCTGCCGGGTGCGCTTGCGGATGTCTTGGACGCACAGGTAGCCAAGCAGCCCTCGCGCTGGTACGCCAACCGCATCGAAAGCCCCGGCCTGCCCGAAGAGCAAGGGCAGGCGCGGACCGACCTTTCGCTGCCGCTTGGGGACCTGAGCGATGAACTGCCGGGGTTCTGGTACTACGGCGATGACGACATCTCCGTGGTCGAGAAGTTCTTCCGCGAGCACATCCTCGCGGTCACCACGACGCTGTTCTTCGTGGGCCTGCTGGCGCTGGTGATTAAGACGCGGCGCAATCGCAAGCGGCTGCTGGGCGGCTGAATCGGCTTCAATGTTGGTTTGCAGCGTTGGCGACGCAGGGCGGTCTGGTTCAGGTCCGAGCCTGGAGGCGGGAGGCGGGAGCAAC
>CAZNBU010000382.1:0-3811 GCA_964571035.1 uncultured Planctomycetaceae bacterium
CTGCAAGGAGCATTCCGGCCTCGGTGACTCCCAAGCAGCACTGCGGGCGTTGCTCGGAGGAGCATCCCGCCACGGGGGGGGGCACGGAAGCGGCTATCGAGAGGTCTTAAGGGTGCTGAATCAGTGTGCTGGCTTCGTGCGATGTCGGAGCGGTGATGCTGTCCTTTCATGGGAGACCGGAGGCCAAGCCCTGATTGTCGAGAGGCCCTCGCTCGTCGGACTGGTGGTATCCGTTGTGGTTCAGAATTCGCCTTGACATACATCGTCAGGGTCGGTATCTTCATGTACTTGAGGTGAAGCAGGTGAACAACATGAAAAACTCGCTGATCTTGTCGGTGAAGGACGACCGGGCGGTCATCGGTGGCGTCGCGTCGGGTGCTCAGGATGGAAGACAGGCGTTGGCGCGGCTTGTCGAAGAAGTATCCGCATCGGATGCAAGCGTCGTCATTCTTGACTTCCAAGGGATTGTCGCTGCCACAGGCAGTTTCCTGCGGGAATTAGTCGTTGGGTTGCGTCGCTTCGTTACCGAGAGCAATGGGAACCGTGTTCTGTTGCTCGCCAACGCGGCAAAGGCAGTGGAGGACGAACTTGGCTTCCTTTCCGCCAGCTTGAACGACGCGTTTGTCATGTGCGATTTGCGTAAGAGTCGGCTGGTCGATGTTCGTGTCCTTGGCCGACTGGAGCCGATGCAGGCAATAACGCTGGAGGCAGTTCGTGCCCAAGGGATCGCTGACGTTGCGACTCTGGCCAAACAGAGCGTTGACTCCGTGAAGCCCACAGCGTGGAACAACCGACTTGCGGCTCTCCGGGAAAAGGGACTCGTCGTCGAGTCACGCGAGGGCAAGGCAAAGAAGTACAGATCGACTTTGGAGGTGGTGAGCAATGGGTAACGACTTCATCGAGGCGACAAAGGGGAATCTGAAGAAGGGTTGGGACGCCCGGTTCAAGAAAGGCGCGTTGCCAACCTTGTTTGATCCGAAGCGTCCGCCGATCTGCACGCTCAGTTTGGACATCCCCACCAACCATGCGGTGAACATCGGTGAACCGCTGGTTGGAACGCCAAACGAAAGGGGCGAGATTTCCATAGCGAGCGAACGGGGGCCGGTAACGGTTTGGCTGCAACCTCCACAGTCTGTTCTTGAGGTGGCCAAGAAGGCTGGCGCTGTGCCGATGAAGGTAGAGGATGTCCACACGATTAGCGGGACAGCGGACATCAGTGTCCACGATCTACCCAGTGAATGAGCGAAGACGATGATCGCCCCCCTGAACGAATTGGACAAACTCAAGCCAGACGATCTTTGGGATCGTCCTCAGCGGACCATCGCTGCGGGTTGCACGCAGTGCCCACTCCGCCGCACGCATTGCGGAGGCTTGCATGTGGACAAGCCGATCTGGAATTGCATGACGCTTTGCTGCCAGAAGCCGGAGACCTGTACATTCGTGTGCCCCGCCAAGCCGGAAGAGTACCTACTGCGCATGTACGAGGTCGGCGGATTCCAGTTGAAGCCCATTCCCAACAACGTCGGAGTGCCGTGTGGACCACTACCCGACTTCGTGCCGATCATCTACCACCGACTGAAACGTAGGCAGAATCTCTCGTACCCCGCCGTGGCGTTCCCCCTCAAGGACTTGTTCCACCATGCGACAGGCCAGCGACTGTATGCGTCCAAGGCAGACCTGCTGGAGCGAATTCGCGTCGCACAGGACTCGCGCCTCGTTCTAACAGGCGTGGCGGAGGACCGCTACATCGAACGTTACTGGGACGTTGGCAGAAGCAACGGAATCGCGCAGTACATCAGCGAGTTGGCACCAGATGTGGTGACCGTCCCGAACTTCTCCTTCTACCTGAATCGTCCCCGCCACGAGGACCTGCACAATCGCAAGCGCATTGTCATTGCCTTCGAGGAGTTGCTATTGGCGGGTGTTTCGACGGCGCTGCATATCAACGCTCGCACGCTTCACGATTTCCGCGTGTGGGTGGAGTTTATCCGAAACACGCCTGCGGTGAGGACGCTTGCCTTTGAGTTCGGCACCGGCGCGACTCAGGCTCGGCAGCCGTTCTATGCCAGAATGTTGCTGGAACTGAATCGGCAGGTGGAACGACCGCTGACCTTGATCGTGCGCGGTGGTCTCTCGGTTCTGGGTCAACTCCGGGCGGAGTACGAAAAGGTCGTGTTTCTGGACAGCACCGCGTTCTCGCGAACTAGAAGCCGACGCCGGGCAGAGTGTCAGGGGCAGCCAAAGATCAAGTGGGCGCGAAATCCCACGATGCCGGGGGAGTGCCTGAACGGCCTCCTGACGCACAACGTCGAAGCCTGTGCCAAGTACGTTGCCCTCCGGGGCTCAACAACAGTAGGGCCTACACAGGCCCAAAGGAGGACCGCATGAGTTCGCTAAACCAGCATCAGCTTGACGAGATGAACTCGCTCGCCCTTGCGCTGCTACAGCGGGCTGCGCAAGCGATGGGAGTTGTGGCTCCCCCGCTTTACTACAACTACCGTGCCGCCAACGCGTTCTCAGACGGTCAGGCCATTCAGTACAATCCGCGCTGGCTCTGGAACACGATTCAAGCGTTCTGCGACGATCAGGAGTGCTCCATTTCGTTCGCCCTTGGCGTGTTTGCACATGAGTTGGGGCATCACGTTTTCGGCGACGCTTACTGTGCCGGTTGCGACCCGCATCTGCTTGAGCTTCGAGCAGATCGTGTGGCTGGCGAAGTTCTCGCGCACCAAGGTGTGGCCTCACACCACTTCGAGCGTATCCTGACTTCCCTTTCGTCTCGCCAAACGTACACCCATCCGGGCGGAGTTGCCCGATCCTACGCCATTCGGAGGGGCTACCATTCGGCGAGATACACGAGCCCGCGCCAAATCTTTTGACCGTCGGCACACCATTTACTCCCAGTGATGCTCCTTGATTTTCAGGCTTGTTGCATTTTCCGACACCGACCTCTTCACGTGCACGGTTGCCCCGTGGGGAAACTCCGCGCTGATTTCCAGCGTAACCCGCACGTCTGCGTTGGGGTCGGAGGCCAGCACGCCTACGATTTCCTCGGCCAGTTGTACCAGCCGCATCTTCGCTGTAGCGGTAGGTACTTCGGCGCTTGCGTGAAAATGCGTGTACCGGATCGGCGTTGGTCCACTGTCCGGCTGCGGCTGGACAGCGGGAGCGCCGCCCGGCTGTGTTCCTGGTTCAGCGTCGCCCGCGACCTTGCCCGTGGTCTTGTGCGCTTTGGCGGCGAGTGCTTCGGCGTATTTCCGGGCAATTTCCGGCTCGATCAGCAGAAGCGTGTCGTCAACTTGCACGGCAGCGTTGCCATGCTGGAAGCCCTCGAAGTCCGCGCCGTTCTGGCCGTAGGCCGTCCCGAAGAAGTCCTTGCTGCCTGCGCCCTTGTAGATGGCGCTTTCAAGTACCGCCCGATCCTTGAGGCGCGGCAGGTAAAGGTAACGCTGGCTGTCCTCCCAAAACGCCAGCGCCGACACCGCTGGCTTGTCCGCTTTCCAGTAAAGCTCCTTGAGGCGCGTCCGCAGGTGCACCGGCGACCACGCCAAGATCACCCACTCGTTCTCTGTGCTGACCCTTTCGATCTCTGAGCCCAATGACTGTGCGCTTGTGTTGAGCGCGAACGCCTCAATCGTCACCTGCTGTTCGGTCGGCAAACTCAGGCCCGGACACACCAACCACTTGAAGCACTCCCGCGCTGCACGAGGCAACACGTCCTCGGCAATCTTGGCCTCTTTCTCGGCCTGCTTGCGTTGAAGCTGGTCAATGTTCAGCTTCCCGTCGTCGATGTCGTCAACGATAGACTTCC
>CAZNBU010000383.1:0-3798 GCA_964571035.1 uncultured Planctomycetaceae bacterium
ATCGCGCTGCTGGACGGCGTGAATGTGAAGGTGCAGGTGCTGCTCGGCCGCTCGCGGTTGACGGTCGAGGAGATCCTGAAGCTCGGCAGCGGCTCTGTGGTCGAACTGGACAAACTGGCTGGCGAGCCGCTGGACATCCTGGTCAACGACAAGCTGGTGGCGCAGGGCGAGGTGCTTGTGCTCAACGAGAACTTCTGCATCCGCGTAACCGACATCGTGCCGCCCGAAGAGCGCAACTAACGAAGTCACACGACACTGAAGCGCCGGCGCACCTGCGTCGGCGCTTTCGCATTTGCTAGGATCCGCGCATGGACGCCAAACCGCCTCGTCGCAAGCGCTATGCCGGCACGCACCCGCGGCGGTTTTCTGAGCGCTATAAGGAACTCAACCCTGACGCGTACCCGGACGAGCATGCGAAAGTGCGTGCGCAAGGCCGCACGCCAGCCGGCACGCATGTGCCCGTGATGGTGCGGGAAGTTCTCGAAGCATTGCGCCCGCGAGCGGGCGACGTGGCGCTCGACTGCACGCTCGGCCATGGCGGCCACGCCGAAGCGCTGTGCCGCACCGGCGCGCGCGTAATCGGCATTGATCTCGACAGCGCGCAACTCGCGCGGACGACGGCCCGCCTGCAAGCCGCCGGGCTGCGTATCTCGGCGCACCACACCAACTTCGCCGGGATCGGCGGCGTGCTGGCGGCGGAAGGGATAGCGGGCGTGGATTGCGTGCTGGCTGACCTTGGCATTTCCAGCATGCAACTGGACGATCCCACGCGCGGGTTCGCCTTCAAGCACGACGGCCCGCTGGACATGCGCATGGACCAGACGCGCGGCCGCACCGCGGGTGAAGTGATCCGCGAGACTGATGAAGAGGCTCTGGCAGAGATGCTCCGCGACTGCGATGAGCCGCTGGCGGACAAGCTGGCTGCCGCGCTGAAACAGGCGAAGCCGCGGACCACGCATGAGCTGTCCGCTCTTGTGTTACGCGCGCACAACCTCGACCCGTCAAAGTACCGCAAGCGCAGCGCTACCGATCAACACCCGGCCGCGCGCGTGTTCCAGGCCCTGCGAATCGCCGTAAACCGTGAAACCGAAAACCTCGACCAATTGCTGCGCACGCTGCCATGGATCGTCAACCCCGGCGGGCGCATCGCACTGATCACCTTCCACAGCGGCGAAGAGCGCCGCGTCCGCGAGGCCTTCCGTCACGCCGTAGAGCAAGGCCAGTTCGCCAAAGCCGAGCAGACCGGCCGCCGCCCCACCGCCGCCGAAGTCCGCGAAAACCCGCGCGCCCGGTCGGCACGGCTGTTCACTGCTACTCGCGCATAGAGGCTGCCCAACACACACCGCAGCTTGCGGGGTGCATCGGCCCCAGTAAGTTCGGGGTATGGCCAAGCGCCTGCGAGTCGGCGTCGTCAGCTACCTCAATGCCATGCCTCTGTGGTTCTCGTTGCAGCATGACGAGGACATTGAGCTCGTGCCCGACACCCCGGCGCGGCTTGCCGAGCAGATGGCCAAGGGTGAACTCGACATCGGGTTGCTGCCGGTGGTTGAGGCGCTGCGTGAAGAGCGGCTGACCTTTTTCCCGGACCTCGGGATCGCAGCCGACGGCATCGTGGACAGCGTCGGGTTGTTCACGACCGAGGACCTGCCGCGCGTGCGCACCGTTGTCCTGAGCGCTGCCAGCCGCACGAGCAACGCCCTGGCACGTGTTGTGTTGCGGGAGTCGGGCGCCAAGCCATCGTTCAGCGAGCTTGACGTCAAACCTGATGAGCTGATCCAGCGCAGCGAAGACGCGGTGCTGATCATCGGCGACGCCTGCCTGCGCGCGCGCAATGAGCAGCACGATCGCGTGTTCGTCGACCTCGCCGCGGAGTGGAAAATTCTGACCAACCTGCCGTTCGTCTTCGCGGTGTGGGCCGGGCCGAAGGAGATCCTGACGCCCGCGCTGCACCAGCGGCTGAAACTGGCGTTGCACGAGGGCCGCGAGCTGGCATTCGACCTCGTCCGCCACGCGGCCATGGACATTGGGTGGACCGAAGCCGACCTGGGGCATTACCTGAGCGAAGTCATCATCCACGAACTCACGCCGGAAGCCCTCAAAGGCCTGCTCGAATTCGCACGCCGCGCCGCGGCGCTTGAGCTGGTGCCAAAGCAGGCCGTGGACAAGGTGCTGGACGTGATGCGAGGCGCAACATGAAGGCGAAGAAGCGCAGCAAAGCGTTCGAAGTAACCGTTACCGCCATTGGCACAACGCGAAAGGGCCGCAAGGTCACGATTCCCGAGCACGACGCTTCCAAGTCGCATCACAAGAATTCCCGTCGTCGTAAGTCGGGGCAATCACCCAACCCTTTAACCCGCTGCTTTTCGCGGCGGGTTGTGTGTTTATAGTTCGTGGCGGAGAGTGGGATGATCGCCAAGGCCACGCCACCTGAGTTCACGCGCATCGCCGACAAGGTGCTCAACGAGCAGCGCATTACGCCCGCCGAGGGCCTGTGGCTGCTGGAGCACGGCCCGGTGCATGAGCTGGCGCTGCTGGCCCACACCGTTCGCGACCGCAAGATGCACGCGGCGGGCCGCGCCGACCTGGTCACCTACGTCATCAGCCGCAACGTCAACTACACCAACATCTGCATCACCGACTGCGACTTCTGCAGCTTCTACCGCCGCCCGCTCGACAAAGAAGCCTACACCCTCGACACGGAAGGCCTGCGTCAGAAGGCCCAGGAGACCATCGACCTGGGCGGAACCGAAATCCTGCTGCAAGGCGGCCACAACCCCAAGCTGCCGCTCAAGTACTACCAGGACATGCTCGGCCTGTTCAAAAACATGGGCCTGCACAACCACGCATTCAGCCCCAGCGAAATCCAGCACTTCGCGATGTTCTGGAAGATGACACTGCCCGAAGTCTTGAAGGAACTGAAAGCTGCCGGCCTCGACAGCATCCCCGGCGGCGGCGCGGAGATCCTGACCGACCGCGTGCGCGACATCATCTGCCCGAAGAAGGGCGGCGCCGACGCATGGCTGGAGCCAATGCGGCAGGCCCACAAGCTGGGAATCCGGTCGTCAGCGACCATGATGTTCGGGCACGTCGAAACACTGGCTGAGCGCATCGAGCACCTCGAGCGCCTGCGCGCCTTGCAGGACGAGACCGGCGGTTTCACAGCCTTCATCTGCTGGACGTTCCAGAGCGAGGGCAACCGCATGCACGACGTGCCGATGTCGGGCGCGCACGACTACCTGCGCACCCAGGCGGTCGCCCGCATTTACCTGGACAACTTCGAGAACTGCCAGGCGAGTTGGGTGACCCAGGGCGGGCAGGTGGGCCAGGTAAGCCTGCGCTACGGGTGCAACGACATGGGCAGCCTGATGATCGAGGAAAACGTCGTACGCCTCGCCGGCGCCGCCTTCCGGATGAACGAGTTCGAGATCCGCAGGCTGATTCGCGAAGCCGGGTTCGAGCCGCGCCGCCGCAATTTCTATTACGGCCTGCGCGAAGAACCCGCCGACCTAGACGATTCGCTGCTGGCCGCCGTCTCCGGCGACAAGCGACGCGTTGCCATTTCGGGATAGCGCTGGGAGTGATGAAACTGGTACCGGCACCGCAAGGTGCCGGCCCGTCAGCCTAGAAACGCAGTTTAGGGGGGTGCTCCGCCCCGACCTCGCGGTCGGGGCACCAGTTTAACCCGCCCCCACGTCTGGAATAATTGCCCCGAAAAACGTGTACTGTTGCTGACCAAAAGGGATCAGCGATGACCGTATCGACGCTTGAAATGAAGCCGCTTCAGCGCGGGCGTGACTG
>CAZNBU010000384.1:0-3798 GCA_964571035.1 uncultured Planctomycetaceae bacterium
GCGCAGCCAGCGGATGGCTGCGGCCGGTGACGTAGACGGCAATCGGCAGTGGGCAATCGGCAATCGCGACTGCCCGTTGCCGACTGCCGACAAGCTACTTCAGTTCACGCAGGATGGCTTTGGTGTGCGGGCCGTAGAACGGGTCGTCCTTCAGGTCCGTCGCCCGCTTCTTCACGTTGAACACGTTGCTCACGGACGCAAGCCGCTCGACAGCCGCTTGCGGGTCGAGGTCGAACCCGTCCAGGTAGACGTCAATGTCGTCCACGGTGATCAGATACTCCGCCAGCCCGCGCAGGTGCTGCACGATGCGGGCGGCGTATGGGTCCGCCCCCTGGGTGCTGGTGTCGCGCGCCCAGTGCTGCACGCCCTGGCAGGTCATGCGCCCGGCTTGCCAGTCGGCAAACACACGGCGGATCTGTTCGCGCAGGTCATCAGGCATGGGGAAAGTATCGTGATTTCCGGCGCAGAAGGAAGGGTAGAACTGCGGGGTTTAGGGTCTGGGGTTTAGGGTTTGGGGGGATGGCGGTACCCTTAACACCAGACCCTAAACCCGAAGCCCTAAACCCGCCGAAGGCATGCTCGACTTCCTCGAATCTCTCGAACCCTACACCAGCTACCGCTTCGCGTTGGGGCTGGTGCTTACGGGCATGACGCTTTACTGGGTGATCACCAGCCTTGGCGGTGTGCGCACGCTGCGGGCGTTCATGCGCGACCTCAACGTGCAGGTCAACGACGAGCGCCTGTTCAACGAGATGCGCCTCAACCTCGACCCGGAGTTTGACCTCGCCACACTGCCCCGCCTCAACGCCAAGCCGGGCCGCATCGTCAAGCTGGAGCTGATCACCGTCTGCGTCCGCATGCTGAGCTGGCGTACACTCCGGCGCGTGTGGCTGGAACTGCTCGGGTGCGCGGTACTGCTGCCCGCGGCGGTGTACGCGTACTGGGTGGTGTTCTCGGCGGAGTTGTAGCCTGCAACCGCGAGCCCTTGCAAAACGTTCCCCTGCTGGTAGCAAACGGCGCGAGGATTGGGCCACAAAAGCGCGAAAGCACAAAAGGTCTGAGGCGGTTGTTTCGTGCTTTCGTGTTTTGGTGGCCCATCCCGAGTGAAGGAGTAGACATGCCCGCCCGGAGCATTGATCAGGCAGTAAACCTGTGCAAAACGCGCGGATTCGTCTTTCCGGGCAGCGCGGCGTACGGCGGGCTTGGCAGCTTCTGGGACTACGGCCCGCTGGGCGTGGAGATGCTCAACAACGTCAAGAAGGCGTGGTGGCGCGACGTCGTGTACAAGCGCGACGATGTAGAGGGACTCGACGCCGCCATCTTGATGTCCCGCAAGGTTTGGCAGCACTCCGGACACGAGGCGACGTTCACCGATCCTCTGGTAGACAACAAGAAGAACAAGCGACGCTACAGGCTGGACCACCTGCTCCAAACGCAGTCCAAGGAAGTGCTGGAATCAATCTGCGACATTTTGCGGCCCGCCCCGACATTTACCGCGCCGAGTCGCCAGGAGCAGATCGCGCCCGACCCGGAAGTCCTCTCACGACTGCTGATCTATCATTGCGGAGCGGTTGCGGCCCATTACGCTGCCGGTCCTGATCAAGTTCGCACGGAAAACCAGGCGATCTTGATGGACGTGTTCGGCCTATCGGCGGAAGAAGCGTCGCGAGTCAAGAGCAGCAGTGCGCCCGACCAAAGAATGTTTGAGCCCGAGCAGCGTGACCCACTAACTGCTGCGGGAGTCATTGACCCGAAAGACGGCGACGTCGGGGAGTGGACGTCGCCACGACAGTTCAACCTCATGTTTGTCACGCATGTCGGCCCCGTGGTTTCCACTGCGGGATCGTCCGAAGAACTGGCTGCGCGTGCATACCTTCGGCCAGAAACGGCACAGGGAATCTTCCTGAACTTCAAGAACGTCCAGCGTTCCATGGCGCGCAAGGTTCCGTTTGGCGTGGCGCAGGTTGGCAAGGCGTTCCGCAACGAGATCACTCCCGGCAACTTCATCTTCCGCACTCGCGAGTTCGAGCAGATGGAGATCGAGTTCTTCATCAAGCCGCCGCAGTTCGTGCGCGAAGGGGAGAAGTCCGACGAGCAGTGGCACGAGGAGTGGATCAAGCAGCGCTTCGACTGGTGGGCGCAGCTTGGGGTCAGCGATGAGCGCCTCCGCAAGCGCGAGCAGACGCCGGACGAGCTGGCGCACTACTCCAAGCGCACCGTGGACATCGAGTACCTCTTTCCTGAGTTCGGATGGGGAGAAGTCGAAGGCATCGCCAACCGCACCGACTACGACCTCAGCGCGCACTCACGCGAAGTGCCGGAAGCAGACCTCAAGCGCCTGAAGCTTGAGCCCAACACCGACAGCGTTGAGACCTTCGACTACTTCGACCCCGACGCCAAGGCGCGCTACATCCCCTGGGTGATCGAGCCCAGCGCCGGCGCCACGCGCGCCATGCTCACGTTCCTGTGCGAAGCCTACGACGAGGAACTGGTCAAGCAGCCCGATCAGGCTGAAGTCGAAGCCATCAAGGCTGAGATTCCGGCCGTCATCAAGAACGCGCAGAAGAAGCAGAAGGACGCCGAGAAAGAACAGGACGCCGCCAAGCGCAAGCACGATCCAGCCGCGATCGCCGACTTCTGCGCCAAGCTGGAGGACGCAACCAACCGCCTGCCGCAATCACTGCTGGAGGTGGACGCGCTGCTGGCGGACCACGCGGGCGCCGAGAACCTTGAACCCGTTAAGAAGCTGCGCCCGCGCGTGAACAAACTGGCGGAAGATTGCGGGCGCGTGGTCCTGCGCCTCAAGCCGGAGCTTGCCCCGATCAAGCTGGCGGTCTTCCCATTGAAGAAGAACAAGCCGGAACTGGTCGACATAGCGCGCCGCATAAAGCACCAGTTTCAGGGGTTCTTCCGCACGGTGTACGACGACAGCGCGGGCATCGGGCGCCTGTACAGAAGGCAGGACGAAATCGGCACGCCGTGGTGCATCACCGTGGACTTTCAGACACTGGAAGACAACACAGTAACCATCCGCGAACGGGACAGCATGCAACAGACCCGCATGGCAATGGAAGGCCTGAAGGACTACTTCTTCCAACGCCTGCATGTCGGATAGGCCTCTCGCCAAGTCTGCAGGCTGCTGCACCGGCATGGCCTCTCGCCAAGTCCGCAATCAACTGCAAAAGCTGTGAACCACGAAGGACACGAAGGGCACCAAGGGGTTTTATCCGCTACCGCAAATCTTCGTGAATTTCGTGCACTTCAGTGGTTAACAGCAGTTGCAGTTGTAGTTGATTGCGGACTTGGCGGACTTGGCGAGAGGCTTGCCGTTCCCCGGCGTCAACAGATTGTCCACATGACGCTGACCGTCGTTTGCGCCAAACCCGCTTGTTCAAGCCGGTTTGGGGGTGGTTTATCCCTGCATCTTGGCCTTGTTTGCGCTCCGTCCGCCGCTAGATTGCGCGCTTCGCTTCTGCGGGAATGCCGATGGCTAAGAAGAAGGACCCACCCGTCTCCAAGCCTTCTGACGGGCGTATTGAACCCCTCAACATCGCCGACGAAATGCGTGAGTCGTACCTGACTTACGCCATGTCCGTCATCGTCTCCCGCGCGCTGCCCGATGTGCGCGACGGGTTGAAGCCATCCCAGCGCCGCGTGCTGGTGGCGATGAATGACCTCAACCTCGGCCCGACCACCAAGTTCCGCAAGTGCGCCAAGATCTGCGGCGACACCTCGGGCAACTACCACCCGCACGGCGAGTCGGTCGTCTACCCGACGCTGGTGCGCATGGGGCAGGAC
>CAZNBU010000385.1:0-3795 GCA_964571035.1 uncultured Planctomycetaceae bacterium
CGCTGTGCGGCACCTGCGGAGCACTGTCGACTCTCGGCGAAACCGAAGGCGGGTGGCGCGACGGGTACACACCCACCGCCGGCAGCAACCCGACGACACAGCCGGACAAGGAATAACGTTATCCACAACCAGGGGCGGGCGCTTCGGCGTCCGCTCTTTCTTTTTTCTTCCGAACAGGGCTGAATAAGCGTAACAGGGGGCGTTCCCTGAACTCTTTGGTCCTGACGGAGGAATCTCCATGCGCGCTAAGTTTTTTTCTGCCATCGCTCTGACGCTGGCACTGGCTGCTACGGCCCATGCCCAGGATGCCGACGCCGGAAAGACACTCACCGGCAAGCTTGAACCCGCGCAGGCCACCGAGATGAAGGCGGACATGCAGGCCTACGGCGGCGAACTGCGCCTGAAGTGGATCGCCACGCCGGGCACCAAGGTAGCCGCCGACGAAAAGGTCGCCGAGCTTGAAGCGCCTGAGCTGGAAGAAGCGCTGGCCAAGGCCCGCGAGAACCTTATGGCCGCCGAGGTCGGGCTGCAGGCTCTGCAGGATTCCATGGCGCAGTACGACGCGTCGTTTCCGGAGCAACTGGCAGCCGCGCAGCGCAAGTACGACCGCGCGGTCGAAGAAGCCAACCACTGGCTGAAGGTCGAGAAGCAACAGGTGATCCGCAGCGCCGAGCTCGGGCTGAAGGCGAGCGAGGAAAACATCCAGGACCAGGAAGAAGAACTCAGGCAGCTTGAGGCGCTGTACAAGGGCAACGACCTCGCCAAGGAAAGCCAGGACATCGTGCTCAACCGCTCCAAGCGCCGCCTGGAACAGAGCAAGGAGCGCTACGAAATGGCTGTCGAGCGCCACAAGCGCTACGTCGAGGTGGACCTGCCGCGCCGCGAAGAGGACATGCAAGCCGGCGTGACGGCGGCAAAGCTCGACCTCGACCGCCTCAAGACGCAGCAGGAACGCGGCAACGCCGACATGAAGGTCAAGCTCACCCGCGCTGAACGCGGCGTTACCGAAGCCAAGCAGCAGGTCGAAAAGCTGGAAAAGGACGCCGCGTCGCTGGTGCTCAAGGCGCCGCACGCCGGGTTCGTCGTCAACGGCGGGCTGGGCGGCAACGACGGCGTAGCCGCACCCATGAAGGCCGGCGACAAGCTGGGCAAGGGCGCGACGCTGGTCGGTGTGGTAGACGCCTCGCGGTTGCAGCTCACGGTCGCGTTGCAGCTTGCCGACCGCGCCAAGTTCCAGCCCGAAACAGCAGTGAATGTCAGCAGCACCGAGCAAGGCGTAAGCGCCAAGGGCAAGGTGCTGGCGGTGGGCATGCTGGTGCGTGACGGCAAGGTCAGCGCGCGGATCGAGGTCGACAACGCCGAGGGCAAACTGCTGCCCGGCGCCAAGGCCACCGTCGCGCTGGGCCAGTAAGCAGCCTCAACGGGAGGAATCATGCGTCCAATCATGCTGGTTTGCGCGGCGTCGATGCTCGCGGTCGCGTCGTGCGGCGGCGGTGCGAACAACAAGGCGCCGGACAAGATCATCAAGCTCGACCCGCCGCCCAAAGTGGTGGACGCGCCGCAGCCCGCCCCGCGCTGGAAGTACCAGGACTCGCTCGACAAGGCCGTGCGCTGGGTGCTGGATAACCAGAAGCCCGACCACGACACGCCCGAGTACAAGCGAAAGGGCGGCGACTGGGGCTACATGTCCGAGCGCCCGTACGACATCTACCTCGGCAGCATCAACAGCCTGCACGTCTGGGGCAACACCAGCACCGCGCTGTGCCTGATGGGCCTGCTGGAAGTTGAGCCCACCGACGAAATCAACACCGCGTTGCGCCGCGGGTACGAGTACCTGATTGACGCGCCCGACACGCCGCGCGCAAGCCAGAACACCTTCTATAACGTCTGGTCGCACACCTACATGGTGCAGGCGCTGCTGCGCGGCGCGAAGGACGAGCGGTTCAAGGAGCTCGCGCCGAACCTGCGCCGCCGCGCCGAGCATGAGCTGAAGCGGTTGATGGACCACCAGGCGATCGACGGCGGTTGGGGATACTACGACTTCCAGAACCACCCCGCGCGCCCTACCGGCGACTACAGCACCCCGTTCAACACAGCCGCGGCGCTCGTCGCGCTGCACGAGGCGTTCCGTGCCGGGCTGAAGGCGCGCAAGCTGCAAGTGAATGAAGAGGGCGAAGGCCTGCGCGACCACAACGTGAAGATCGCGCTCGACTACGTGCAGCGCCACCGCATCCCCAACGGCGCGTACTACTACAGCAGCGGCCACATGTACTACCCGCAGGGCCAAGCCAGCTTGCCGCGTGGCAGCCTGGGCCGCAGCCAGTCGGGCGACAACGCGCTGTACACCTGGGGTCGCGACGTGGTGACGCAGGACGTGCTGAAGCAGCAGCTCGACACGTTCTTCAAGGACCACATCTTCATCGAAATCGGGCGCGGCCGGCAGTTCCCGCACGAGGCGTGGTACGCGACCGCGCCGTATTACTACTACTTCGGCCACTACTACGCGTCGCGCAACGTGCTCGCGCTGAAAGAGGACATCCGGGCTGAGTACGCCGACAAGCTCGCGGGGCTGGTCGTAAGGGGCCAGTACGACGACGGCAGCTTCTGGGACTATCCGCTGTACGGGTACCACAAGCCGTACGGCACAGGCTACGCCCTGATGATCCTGAACAACTGCAAAAAGGCCATGGAAGGCAAACCGTAGCCTAGAGGGGACTGTCCCGGAAGTTCGGGACTGTCCCCCAGCAGCCACGGCGAACATCACGCTTGCGCGTGCTGACGGAAGAAAGGTTGCATGGCTCGTCAGGCCGGCCAGCAATGGCCGGCCCTTCGGGGGCGCGGGTGCCCACACTGGGTGCCCGTTCCGCGCGAGGCGAAACGGGCGCGATCAGGCGGCTTGGCGAACGCAGGCACCTCCGGGGCCTGCGTGGTAGGAGCGCGGACCTCCGGTCCGCAATGCGGCCGGGCGTGTCCGACGGAGCCTTGGCGAAGTCGGGACGGCCGCGCTCCCAGGCGTCGAATCGCCCGCGGTGAGCTTGGTCGAACCGCCCTTCGAGAACCTCAGGGTCGGACGACAATGACCAATAACCAATAACCAGTTCCCAATGGCTTGTAGCGCCGCCTGTTGCAGCGGCGTCAACTGGCGTGGTGCACCGGCTTCAGTGATGGGGCTGGATGGTCGAATCTGTTCAGCCTCCGTCGCCGGATCTTCGAGCGTCTCAGCGCTGTGCGCTACGGGATTGGACGCTTGCGGCGCCGTGTTGAATGCCCGCGCTTGGCGCATCAACTCGGCGTACGCTTTCTTGACGCGGTGTGCGAGTTCCGACATTCGCTCGGCGTTGGACCAATGGGCGCTCATGCTTGGCTTGTGGCCTTCGCGTCCTTCGCATCCCTCGCGTCGCGGTGCGCCGCTCGGGTTCGTTGCTGCGCAACCTTCGCTCCTTCGCGTTAAGTCGTTGCGGTTGCGCGTGACAGGTTGCGTCGGTGTTCGCTGCTGAACGCAGGCCCGCTTCCTGGGCGCGGGTTCAACGTATTCCGGCGGCTCCCATTGCCGCAGATTGCACAGGAACTCGTAGCTGGCGTGGCGTTCAGATCGGCGTGCCTGATCGTTCCAGTACGGCGACGCTTCGCCGAGCGCCTGGTTGCAGTCTCGCGCTACCAGCGCCCGCACCTGGCCGAGCTGAATCAACAGGTTCAGCGCGCGCATGGCGGATTGGGATTGGGCTTGCTGTAGTTCGTTTGTCAGGCGCGCGGGGCGGCCGGCTTTGATGGCTTCGAAGATGCGCTTGAACTCGG
>CAZNBU010000386.1:0-3795 GCA_964571035.1 uncultured Planctomycetaceae bacterium
GCGGATGCGCTGCAGGTTGTCGTTGACCTGGTTGAGCGCGCCTTCGGCGCTCTGGGCGACGCAGATGACGCCGCAGGCGTTGCGCTGGGCCTGGGCGAGGCCCTTGATCTGGGAGGTCATGCGGTTGGCGATGGCCTGGCCGGCGGCGTCGTCCTTGGCGCTGTTGATGCGCAGCCCGGAGGACAGGCGCTCCATGGCGGTGGTCAGCGCGTTCTGCGACTTGCTCAGGTTGGCCTGGCCGATCAGCGAAGTGATGTTGGTATTGATGACGGACATATTGAATCCCCTGTGTTGGTAAGTCCAAAGTTGGCTGGTGCCGTGCCGCGGCTGCGCCGCATCTGCCCGCCCTGCCGCAACGGCGGTAACCACCGTTGCTAGGTGTATCGGGCGGCGGCGGGAAAGCTTTAGGGCGGGGGGCGAAAAATCTTGCGCGGCGGGCGCGGGGACGCAGGGGAGAGCCGGCGGGTCGCCCCTGCCGGGCCCGGGTCGGTTTGGGTGAACGGCAACGGGCGGATGAGCTTCAGCTTCGAGGGCGAGAACACTGTTTTGGTCGATATCCGCTTTTAGCGTACAATCTTGCGCATGGTCTTCGTTGAACTCCCCGTTTTCGTTCGCTGCACTCAAGGGCTGTTTTCGGACGATGATCTGCGCGAGCTACAGACGACCTTGCTGGAGAACCCAGCTGCCGGGGATCTGATTCCCGGTGGTCACGGCCTTCGCAAACTGCGCGTGCCGTTGCCTGGATGAGGAAAGCGAGGCGGGGCACGGGCGATCTACTACCACTGGGGCCGCCATGGTCAGTGCTATCTGGTCTACGTCTATGCCAAAAATGTGGCGGCCGACCTGACCAAGGACCAGCTACGGCGGCTGGCCGATGTAATCGACGCGGAGGTGAGCCATGGACGATAAGCAATTCGACGCGCTGCTGGAGAGCGTTCGCGACATGGGGCGCCACATGCGTGGCGAAACGGTCGAGGGAGTGAAGGTGCACGAGTTTCCGGAACCCGACGTCAAGGCCATCCGGGAACGTACCGGCCTGAGCCAGACCCGTTTCGCCTACCTGATCGGGGTCAAGCCCAAGACCCTGCAGAACTGGGAACAGCACCGGGTTCGCCCGGCAGGGCCAGCCCGCGCTCTGTTGAGGATCGTCGAGGCCAATCCCGGCGCCCTGTCAGTGCTGCATACCTGACGGCTACCCATTCCGGGAGGGGAAAGGGGTCAGACCCCTGTTCCTCGGGAGGGAAAAGGGGTCAGACCCCTGTTTCTCTACGAGGGCGGGGGGCGAAAAATCTTGCACGGCGTGCGCCGGTGGGGAAAGGGGTCAGACCCCTATTTCACCCTCTCTGGGGGTCGCATTCCCGGGCCGCAGATCGAAGGCCCCGCCCGACACCAAATAAGGGAAGGGGGAAAGGGGTCGCCCCCCTATTCACCTGGGTCGTGAGGGCGGTGTCAGCCATGCGGTGATACGCCAACTAGCGGTTTGAACTTCCACCAGCCCCCGACCAAGAGGGTGGGCGGAGCCGAGCGGGTTGGTCGACCGGTAGTTGGCACCGGCAGGGCTTGCGCCCTCCCGCCCGGCCCGCCCATAACAGCAACACCGAGCACGCACAAAAAAGCCGCGGAGAGAGGCGCGGCTGTGCGCCGACGTTTCCGGGCGACCAAGCCCGCACGCTGCTTGTTTGGCAGCGATGGCGCAAAGGTACGCTCGGGCGGAGGCACGTGCCAAGGATGTAGTTACAAAAATCACTTGATCCTCTTTTTTGTTGTAACTACAATAATTCGTATGGAAATCGAGTTCGACTCCGACAAGCGCGACAAAACCCTGACCGAGCGGGGCATGGATTTCGCCCGAGCCGGCGAGGTGTTCGCAGGCAGGCACTTCACCGCCGAGGACACCCGCGAGGATTACAGCGAGCCGCGCTACATCACCGTCGGCAAGCTGGATGGCCGGATGGTGGTCATGGTCTGGACGCCCCGCGGCGAAGCCCGCCGCATCATCAGCATGAGGAAAGCCAATGAACGCGAACAAGCGCGCTACGCACACCGACTGGATTGACCCGGACGATGCGCCGGAGTTGACCGACGAGTTCTTCGAGCAGGCAGACGAGTATGTCGGCGACAAGCTGGTCCGCCGGGGCCGCCCGAAAGCTGGCAGCCCTAAGCTGGCCCTGACGGTCCGGTACGATGCCGAGGTCGTGGAAGCCTTCAGGGCCACCGGCAAGGGCTGGCAGACGCGCATGAACGCCGCCCTGAAGGACTGGCTCAAGACGCACTCCCCGGCGTAAGCCGTCGGCCTCATCAACCGCGGAGAGAAAAGGAGAGAAAAGGGGTCAGACCCCTGTTTCAGGGACGTAGGGGCGACCCGCCGGGTCGCCCCTACCGCGCCCGGGTCGGTTTGGGTGCGCGGTGAAAAGGGACGCGGACGCTGGCGATTGCGTCATTGATTTCAATCCGCTAGATTGCAAGCACCTACATCATAAAGAGGTTTTGAAAGATGCGATCCGTTACCGTCCGAAATGTGCCCGATGAAGTGCATCGCGCCATCCGTGTGCGGGCCGCTCAACACGGCCGCAGCATCGAAGCGGAGATGCGCGACATTCTGGAATCCGCTGTGAAGCCGCAAGGCCGGGTCAAGCTCGGTTCGATGCTGGCCGAGATCGGCCGCAAGCTGAAGCTGACCGAAGAAGAGTTCGCCATCTTCGAGAGCGTGCGAGACAAAACCCCGGCCCGGGCGGCAAGTTTCGAATGATCCTGCTCGACGCCAACGTCGTTTCGGAGCCGCTGCGGCCAGTACCCGGGGCCCGCGTCATTGAATGGATCGATGCGCAACCGCTGGAAACACTTTACCTGTCCGCACTGACCGTGGCCGAACTGCGCGCCGGCGTGGCGCTGCTGCCGGAGGGAAAGCGCCGGAACAACCTGCATGAGTACCTGGAGAAGCGCGTGCTGCCCATGTTCGTCGGGCGTGTGCTGCCGTTCGACCTGGCTTGCACGAACGCCTATGCCGAATTGCTCGCGACCGTGCGCAAGTCGGGCAGCGGGATCGAGACTGCCGACGCCTGCATTGCGGCGGTCGCCGTCGCCAACGGGTTTATCGTTGCCACACGCGATACAAGCCCCTTCCAGGCCGCCGGCGTGACCGTTATCAACCCGTGGGAGGCCGCATAGGGGCCACGAACAGAGCATGACTGTGGATGCAAGCTGCGTACCGCAGTGAGTGCGGGACGGAAGCCGGCACAAGACATTCGCCGCCGAACGATGCTACAGTTGTGTCGTCAGATTCAAAGCCGCCACCAGTGCGGCTTTTGCATGACTGGAGGTAAACATGAACCACCTGATGAACTGGATTGATGGCTTCGCCAGCGTCATCGAAAGCTACCTCTTTACAGGCCGCCGTTACGTTCGGCCCCGCAAGGGGAAAGGCTTCAAGGACGACAGAATGCGCTTGCGCGGCGACGTTCGACGCATAAGCACCGACATCAAGGCGAGCACCGCAGCATATGGCAACAAAGGCAGTTCAGGCGAAGGCTACAAATCGCAACGGTGACCAGCTGACGGTGCAATCGCATGAGTCTGATGCTCTGCTGCTGCCTGTTGAACAGTTGGAGCGCCTTCACCACTTTCGCCCCGATCTGGTTGATTTCGTCATCGAGCAAACCAGAACCGAAGCCGAGCACCGCAGGCGGCAGGACGTGATCGTCAACCGATTCATTTTTGTCGAGCGCGTGATCGGGCAGCTTTCGGCCATTGTCGTGGCCTCGCTCGGCATCGCCGGCGGCATTTATGCCGGGCTCA
>CAZNBU010000387.1:0-3760 GCA_964571035.1 uncultured Planctomycetaceae bacterium
GATCGACACGCTGGAGCTTTCGGTACGCTCGCGCCGCTGCATGGAGCGTATTGGAATCAAGACCGTGGGCGATCTGGTCGACAAGACGGAAGCGGAGTTGCTGGCTGCGCCGAACTTCGGCCAGACGTCGCTGAACGAAGTGCGCCAGAAGCTCGCCGAGCTGGGCCTTCAACTGAAAGAGTAAGCGGGCAAGGTTGGAGCCGCAATGTCGGACGCCACGGGCACCCTAAGCGACCCTCTCGAATATCGGGAAGGCCGGGGAACGCTCGATTTCGGTGTGTTGGCCGTTCGAAACGGCTTGATCACGCCCGAGCAACTCGAGCAGGTTCGCGCCAAGCAAGCCGCCAGCGCCAACCTGGGCGAAAACCGCACGCTTAAAGACATCATCCTTGCCGACCGCCTGATGACGATCGAGCAGGTGGACCGCGTCGAGCGCGCGCAGGCGCAGCTCACGAAGGACCGCGAGCGCAAGCAGGACCTCAAGTTCAAGGGCTACGAAATCATCAGCACGCTCGGCGAGGGCGGGCTGGGCAGCGTGTTTAAAGCGCGCCAGGTCAGCATGAACCGGCTTGTGGCGCTGAAGGTGCTGCATATCCAGTGGCTGACCGACGATGAGTTTCGCAAGCGCTTTGTGCTTGAGGCGCGGATTGTCGGCAAGCTGAGCCACCAGAACCTGATCCAGGTCTACGACGTCGGCAAAGAGGGCGACTACTACTACTTCAGCATGGAACATGTGGACGGCCGTACGGTCGAGGACATGATCCGCGAGGCGCCGCGCCGCCAGATGGAAGTCGGCCGCGCCGTTGAGCTGCTGTTGCAGGTCGCGCGCGCCATCAACTACTACAAGGATTTCGACATCGTCCACCGCGACATCAAACCCAGCAACGTGATGGTGACGCGCGCGGGTCTGGTGAAGCTGGGCGATTTCGGGTTTGTGAAAAGCCGGCTGGACAAAGAGCTTGGCTACGAGGGCATGGTGCTCGGCACGCCGGACTACATCGCGCCCGAGCAGGCGATGGGCAAAGAGAACGTGGACTATCGCGCGGACATCTACAGCCTTGGCGCGACGTTCTACCACATGCTCACCGGCCGCCCGATGTACGAGGGCACACCCAGCAAGGTGATGCTCGCGCACACGCGACAGCCGATGCCGGACCCACGCACGTACCGGCCAAGCCTGACAGAGGATGTGGTGCAGGTGCTGCAGCGCATGCTGGCAAAGGACCCGAACCAGCGTTACGCGAACATCAACAACCTGTTCGCGGACCTCGAGAGCCTGCGCGAAACCCACACGCCCAAGACGCCGAACAAGTATGAGCTTGGCAAATCCAGCATCATGCGCGCCCTGAACATCGAAAAATCCCGCCACGCCGAGATGGAGGGACGTATCAAGGCCATGGAAGATCGCGCGAACACCGCGCTGACGGCTTCACGCCTTGCGTGGGGTGTAGCCGCCGGTGCGACGATCGCAGCGATCACGTTTCTGATCCTGTGGCTGACGCGCTGATGCGTATCCTGTTCGTCGAGAATCACGAGCCCTTCTCCAACATCGTGCGCGACAAGTTCCTCGCGGCGTACGAAGTACGGATCGTGAAGACGCTTTCGGACGCGCGCGCTGCGCTGAAGCAAGGCGAGTGGGACGTTGTTCTATTGGACGACGATCTTGATGACGGCGAAGGCATCGCCCTGATGAAGGAACTGGAAGGCAAACCCGCCCGCCCGTTCATCATCGGGGTAAGCGCCTACGACGACCTGAACCGCGAATTGATAAACGCCGGCGCCGACGCCACCTGCGGCAAACTACAGTTCAGCCAGATCGAAGAAGTGCTGCGAAGCCTCCGGAACTGAGAGCAGGAGCCCGGAGCGCAAGCGACGGGTAGACGTTCACCCAAGGCGAGCCCAGTAATCCCAGAACGCGGGGAAGCTCTTTGACACGCAACCCGGGTTCTCAACGGCCAACGGCACCCGCAGCCCGGCAACCGCGAAGCTCATTGCCGTGCGATGGTCGCTGTACGTTGTGATGGTAGGAGACCCATCGGCACTGCCGGCCGCGGCTTCTACCTCAATCCAATCCGGCCCGGTTTGAACATTCGCACCAAGCTTGGACAGTTCGACACGCAGCGCTTCGATGCGGTCGGTCTCCTTGCCGCGCAGTGTGCGCAACCCGCTCAAACGCGAAGTCCCTGTGGCGAAAGCGCACACCACCGCCAGTGTCTGGGCGCTGTCGGGCATCGACACCATGTCCGCGTCTATGGCGCGCAACTCCCGCAGGCTCGTTGCGTCAACGCCAAGACCATCGGGGAACTCAAGTACGCGGCAGCCCATTTGTTCGAGCAACCTCACCAGCGCCACGTCGCCCTGCATGCTCTTTCTCGTCAAACCGTCGATCACACAGCGGCTGCGCGTCACAGCCGCCGCAGCCCAGAAGTATCCAGCCGCTGTTGCATCTGGCGGGCAGGGATACGGAGCGCGGCCGTCCCGGCCGCCTGCGGACCGGAGGTCCGCGCTCCTAAAGCGCTTGTACCCGTCGCGTTCCAATTCGAAACCGAACTCGCGCATGACTTCCAAAGTCATGTCTACGTAGGGTTTGCTTGTCAGGTCGCCATCGACTTCGATCTCGACGCCGGCGCCACGTGTCGGCGCGACCATCAACAGGGCGGACAAAAACTGGCTGCTGATGCCGCCCGGCAACCGGCACTTGCCCCCTCGTAGCGATGCGCCTTCGATCTCGACAGGCAGACCTCCAGGACGTCCCTTGTCAGTGATCGTCGCGCCGAGCTGCCTGAGCGCGTCCAGTAACCCACTCATCGGACGCTCACGCATGCGCCCATTTCCGTCGAGCACGAATCGCCCCGGCACGACGGTCAGCAACGCCGCCGCGAAGCGTGCAACCGTGCCCGCGGCACCGGCGTTGATCTCGATAGCGTGCGGCGGCGCATACGGCTTGGCGGGTGGTGTGAGGTTGACGTCGTTGGAAAGCGGATTGGGGCGTGTCACCTGCCATCCAAGATCGCTCAGCACATTGAGCATCAGCGCCGTGTCATCCGATGGCGAGATGTTGCGGATGGTGCAGGGGGCATTCGACAGCGCGGCGCATACGATTGCCCGGTTGGAGTAGCTCTTGCTGCCCGGCAATTCAAGCCGCGCGTCAAACGGTTTCGACAGCGGCGTCAGCGCTCGCGGCGAGGAGTTCAACCCAGCCCTCGCAGGTTGCGGTAGTTGGCGATGCACAACTCAGCAAGGCGGTCCACCTGCTCCTGGGTTATGTCAGGGCCGAAGCTCACGCGGATGCACCCGATCGCGTCCTCCCACGACAGGCCCATCGCCGCCAGCACGTGGCTGGGATCGGTCTCGCCCGGCGCACAGGCGCTGCCCAAGCCGACGCAGAACCCTTGCTCGCCAAGCTCAATCGCCATCGCCTGACCTTCGATCTCAAGAAAACTGATGTTGCTGATGTTCGGCAGCCTCGGCGCGCCGCGCCCGTTAATGCGAATGCTGCTGCCGAGCCCTTCCAACAGCGCCTCTTCAAGCCGGTCGCGCATCTCCCCCACGCGCGGCCAGATGGCTTCGCGTTCGGCGTCGGCCAGTTCCATCGCCGCCGCCAGTCCAGCCATGCCGGACATGTCCTCCGTGCCCGCGCGAAAACCCCACTCCTGCGGGCCGCCGACAATCACCGGCGCGATGCGGTTCGTCATCTCATTGTAGAGCAGGCCGGTGCCCTTCGGCGCGCCGAACTTCGCGCCCGCGATCGTCATCATGT
>CAZNBU010000388.1:0-3742 GCA_964571035.1 uncultured Planctomycetaceae bacterium
CCCGCAGTTCGTTGCGCGCCTGCTGGATCTCGCCAATGCGCTGCCCCAGCGTGGCGAGTCTCGCCTCCAGCCGCTCTCGCTGGTCTCGCAGGGCCCGCAGCTTGTCGGCATTGCTCCAGCCGAGCACATAGCGGCTGCGGTCGTCAATCCGGCTGCGGTCGTCCTTCTCGTGGCGACCGCTCGGGTCCTTGGTCTGACCGGATCGCGTGATGGCGCGCGCCTCGCGGCGAAACTGCTCGCCGGTGTCGCAGCAGGCGACGTCGAAGCGCTGGCGAAGCTCTTGTTCCAGCCACTCGTAGTGTGGTGAATCCGTCTTGATGGCGAGCTTGCGCACCAGCGACTGCGGATGCAGGGCGGCGCCCTGCGCAGCCCTTCGCGGACGAACGTGGAAGTACACCAGGCGGGCACCCAGATGCTGGCGGTCCACCCAGTCCGCAACGGCCTTGTAGTGGGCATCCGGCACCAGCAGCGAGAGACCAAATCCGCGCAGCAGACGCTCGGCGGCGCCCTCCCAATCGCGCTCGTCGTCGCGCACCTGGATGAGCTCGCCCGCGAAAGGCAGTTCGTCCTCACTGATCGCCAGCGCCGCACACAGCGCATCGCGGATGCGGATCTGGGCGGCGTCGATGTTGCTCTTGCGCCGCTGGAGACTGTCGATCTCGTCGGACAGGGCGGCGTGCTCTTCACGGCCCTTGCGGAAAGTGAAGTCTTCTTCGCGTTCGCGGTTGTCCAGGTCGGCAACGCGCTCGCGCAAGCCTTCGGCACGCTGGGTGATGCTCTGCTGCTGGATGAGAAAGCCTGCTTCATCCCCTGGTGCCGTCTCATCGATGCGGGCCAGCAGCTCCTGAAAGCGGTCAAACCTCTTCTGGCGTTGAACCTTCTCCCCCTCCAGACGGCGAATCTCTGCCGCCAGCTCCTCCAGGCGGTCGCCGCCGTTGTCTCGCAGGGCCCGCTCCAGGCGTCCGATTTCAACGCGTCCGGTCTCACGCTGCGCGTCCAGGCGTTCGATCTGTGCATCGAGCCGGGCCGCATCCTCCGCCAGCAAGTCAAGGCGGCGGTCCAGCAACTCGCCCTTGAGCCGGGCGAAGTACGGTCGAAGCTGATCGCGCGCATCCCGCCAGCCCTGGATCTCGGCCACCAGCGCTTGGTGGCGCGCGCCGTCGTCGACCAGGGGCGTCAGCAAGTCCACCTGCCGCTTGGCCTTGAGCACGGCCTGGTGCGCCCGGTCCAGGTCGTCGAAGTGGCGGATCAGGGCCTCGATGCGGCTGTCCACGTCGAAGGGTTCCAGCATGTGGCTGCGCACGAAGTCGGTGAGGTTGCCCACCGACTTCATCGAGACCGTCTGGTGGAACAGCTCCAGGGCCTGCTCGTGCTCGATGCCAAAGCGCCGGCGGAACCAGGCGCCGTAAGGCGGGAAGCTGTCGAACAGCCCGTAGCCCGCACCCCGCAGCTTCCTGCGCAGAGCGGTGATGTCGCTGCCGAAGCCGCTGAAGTCATCAGCGATGGTCAATGCCCGCCCGGCCGCCACAAACAGGCGCGCGGGTTGGCCCTGCGAGTCCTTCAACCAGAAAACCTGGGCCAGGGTCACGGCCTGGTCATAGCCCTCGTTGCGGAAGACGCCGAGGATGACCGAGTAGCTCCAGGCGCCGCGCAGCGCCACGGGCCGGGCACTGCCCGTGACCTCATTGCGCTCGCTCTTGTAGTGGCCCAGCACGTAGGACCGCAGGGACCGCTCGCGGGAATCCGCCCCGGCCGCCTTGTTGTAGGCCACGCGATGCGCCGGCACGAGCAAGGTCGTGATGGCATCGACCAGCGTGGACTTGCCCGAACCGATGTCGCCCGTGAGCAGGCCATTGCGCCCGTCAAGCTCATAGCGCCAGACACGCTTGTCGAAGGTGCCCCAGTTGAGCACTTCCAGCCGCTGCAAACGAAAGCCCACGCGGCTGTCGTCGCCCACGAAATCCAGCCCGAGCGTCGGTGCCTCAAGCATCGGCCTTTTCCTGGCCGGTACCTTGACCAGTGCCGGCCGACAGCGCCGCGCGGTAAACCTCCAGCCGCGCATCGAACTCCGCCAGCCACTGCGCGTCGACGAAAGCCTTCAGGATGCGCCGCACCTCGTAGTGGCCTCTGTCCTGTCCACCGCCAGCAGCAGGCTTGAGTCGGCGCAGAAATCCCAGATCGACCACCTTGGTGATCGTCGCGTCCACCTGGTCGATCAGCCGGGCCTCGTTCGTGCCATCGGGCAGAAATACTCGCATCAGCTCGGCGATGTCGTCACGCGAGAGCACCAGCCGCGTGTCGCCACCGCCGGCGTCGAACTCGGCCATGCGTTTGCGCAGCAGCGCCAGCATCAGGCTCACCGGGTAGGACAGCGGCCGGCGTGCAACGAGCCTTGGCAGGCGGGGGGCTCCCTCGGCCTCGTCCGGGTCCGGACGACTCTTCAGGAAGGCGTGGCCCTCCGCCTCGTCCAGCACCAGGTCGAGCAGCAGCACGGCGGCCTGTTCCCGCACCCGCGCCTGCAGGCGCAGCAGGCTGGTCCACAGACGTTCATCGTCGTCGCGGTAGAGCACACCCTTGAGCAGGTGCACCATCAGCTGCGACAACTCGGGCACCGCCGGCAGCACGCTGGGCGGCATCTCCACCGAATCGTTCTCGTGCAGCGCGTCGTTCATGTTCTTCTCCTCCCTGGCCGCCCGACACCGTCAGCGCGTGAAGATAATGCGCGGCAAGCGCGCTTCGCGCGTCACGGCTTCGCCCGCGGCGTTGCTGGAATGCCAGCGGATCGGCTCGATCACGGCTTCGTCGATCAGGGCGCGCAGGCCCTCCAGGGCGTCGCCGCCGTCCCCGGCGTGGGCCAGCTCCAGATAGGCCACCAGTTCGGCCAGACCCTGGTGCAAGGGCCCGGCCTCCAGCAGCTCGCGCAGCGTGATCTGCGGCTGGCGGCGCAGTGCGCGTTGCACGGCCGACCGCAGGCGCGCCTTGTCCACCACGATCTGGTCGAACAGGCGCGCGGTGTCGATGTCGTCCTCGCCGGCCACGAGCGCCAGATTGGCCAGGCGTGGCTTCGCGCCCGGCGTGAACAGCGGCCTCTCCAGTGACAGCTCGATGTCCGCGCCCATAGCGTCGACGCGCATCACGGTACCCGGGGGCGTCGCCTCGCGAATGCCCAGCGCCTTGCTCTCGATGCCGTGCAGCAGGTCCAGGATGCGGCGGTTCTCCAGAAAGGCCCGATCGTCCAGGAAGCGGCGCAACTGCTGTGACAGCCGGGCCACCGTGCGCTGTGTGTGTTCGCCGGCTTCCAGCCAGTCATGGTGCACGCGGCGCGTGCGCGCTTCGGGCTTCAGCGCAGCGACGGCGGGCAGCGCAAGCACCTGGTCCAGCTGTTCGGAGAGTGATTCCTGTCGCCGACTGGACATGAGGAAGTCCCAGAACGCGCGGAAGCTGCGGCCCTGGTCGGAGTCCCCGATGGCATCGCGCTCGCCCATGATCTCGTCGAGTAGCGCACCTTTGGCGCCTTCCCACAGCGCGATCTTCTCGCGCACCTTCCGGTCGAGCAGGCGGAAGTTGTGTTCCACCTCGCGGAAGTCGGCCAGCAGCTCGCGCGCCAGTTGCTGGAACTGCTGGAAGCGGTCCTTGACCGCCGTGTCGTCCAGCAGCGGCACGTCGCCCGCCAGCACGCGGGCGATTTCGGCGTCCAGCTCTTCGCGCTTCTTGCGCAGATCGGCTACGCGCTTGATCGGAT
>CAZNBU010000389.1:0-3740 GCA_964571035.1 uncultured Planctomycetaceae bacterium
TGTAGATCGAGTTGGGGCTGTTGCGGCCGGCCATGATCGCGCCGCTGCCGTACTTGACGGCGACCAGGCCAAGGCCCTCCAGCGTGTGGATTTCCTGTGTGAAAATTGCTTCGAACCCCCAGTTAAAACGCGCCTTTTCGCGGTTGCGCTCGAGGATGCGCAGCAGGTCCATCCGCGCCTGACGGTAGCTTGCCTGGTTCGTGCCCAGGTCCTCCAGCCTTTTGTGGAGGTACTTCAGCAGTTCACGGCCCACTTCCGTGATGCTTCGGTTTTCGTCGCCTGCGTCTTCCGTCACTGATGCTCGCTCAAGAACTGGTCCAGAAAACCCTTTGCCCTGGCCGCGGTTTCGACTGCCGTTCTGCTGGCTTCGCTAAGCTCAACACAGGCTGGGCCGGCATACCCGATCTCTTTCAAAGCGGCGAACACGGCGTGAAAGTCCACGCTGCCCTCGCCAAAAAACAAGTGCCGGTGCCGCCCCGGAAGCATGTCGTCGAGTTGCAGATTGTACAGCACGTCGGCGTACCTGCACAGGGTTTCACTTTCGGGCCCGGTTTCCATGCATTCGATGTGGCCGACATCCAGCGTAAGGCCCGGCCGAAACCCCAGCAGGCCCGCAAGCCGATCATAATCGGCCATGCGCTGCACGAGCATGCCCGGCTCCGGCTCAAGCGCGGCGCGCAGGCCGTGGTTGCGGCAGGTGTCCTCCAGCTTCTCGACATGGAAGGCGAGGCGGTCAAACAGGGTTTCGTCGCCGCCCTGCCACCCTTCAGGCGCCGCGCCGGACCAGTACGAAAGCGTCAGCGCGCCAAGGTCCTCGCCGATTTCGGCGGCCCGGTACAGGAACTGCACCCGGGTGTCCGGGTCGTCGTCGAGCAGTGTCGGCCGGTGCTTGCGCCGCGGGTCCAGCAGAAAGCGCGCGCCGGTTTCGATCACGCACGCGAGGTTCAGCCGGCTTAGCTGCTTCGCGATCTCGTTGACTTCGGGCGCGCCGCAGGTGAACGGGTTGAGGTGGTGTACATCCAGCGTAAGCGCCACGCAGGTGTAGCCCTGCTCGGCGATGATCTCCAGCGCGTCTTCAAGCCGGTGATACCCGAAACCGTTGGTGTTGTACCCCAGCAGCATCAGCGTTTCCTGACGTTTCAAAGCAGCGCGATAAACTCATCGCGCGTTAGGCCCGCTTCCCGCATGATGGCCCTGAGAGTACCAATCGGGATCGACTTTGCCGGGTGTTTCACCGGAACCGGCGTTGGGTGCCCGGGCTTGCGGAAGATGTGGTGGCTTCCCCTGATGCGATCCAGAACAAACCCCGCGCGCTCCAGCGCGCGTATCACCTGTCGTGAGCTACAGTCGGGCAGATCAGACATCCACTGTAAACTCGAACGGGATGTCCTGCGCGGAGGGGTCGGCGCCCTGTGGCGGCTCGGTGCGCCAGGGAATCTCTCCATCCTGCTCAAGGTAGGATTCGATGACCCCCTCTGCGGCTTCGCGGATGGCTCGCTTAGCTTCTTCCAGCGTATCGCCGAACGAGACCGCGCCGGGCAGCGACGGGACCGATGCCGTGAAGCTATCGCCTTCTCGCCGGATCAGCGCCTTCAACCTGACGACCTGCCTTGATTTGCCCATAGCAGCCTCGCCGTCATTCTACCGGGCGTTCGCAGCCGCCTTCAATGGGCAGCATCAGCGCTCCCAGGGCGCCAGCCTGATCGGCTCGTTGCTTTGGATTGCGTCGAGGTGCCGCCGCGCGGATTCTTTTGCCGCGCCTGTGAACGGCAGCTCCTCAATTATCTGGGCGGCTTCATCGGCGAGATTGGCTTCGCCGGTGCGGAAGCGCGTGAGCACCCACATCCAGCGCAGGCGCGGATCGCTCGACTCCTCCGCCAATTCTCGCACCCTGTCAACATCGTCGACCCACGCGTACAGCAGCGCGCGGTTAAGATTGGCTGACTTCACAGCCTCGGGCTGATTGTGCTTGCTTGAATGCGCGACTACGGCATCAAGCGCACGCAGCGCCTCGCGGGTCAAGCGCCGGCCGTCCTCCATGCCGAACTCGTCCGGCGAGGCCCGCAGCATCGCCTGCAACGTGGCCGCAAACAGCCGCTGGGCCATGACGAAGTCGGGATGGTCGCCGAGCACCGCGCGCAGGATCTGGGCGGCTTCGGCAAACTTCTGCTCATCCAGCGCAAGCTCGGCGCGCTGGTAGTTGTGCAGGGCCTCCACCATCGTGAACGGCGACGGCAGGTTGGCGGTGTCGTTCAGGCTTTCGGGATCGAAGTTCTGCGCGACCGGGATCTCGCCGGGGTACGGGCTGCCGGCAGCGCCTTCGCGCGGCTGAATGCTGCCCTTGCGCGGCGGCACCCACGCGTTCATCAGCCGCGTGATTTCGTCGCGCGCGGCGCGCACCGCTTCATTGTCCTGTACACGTGCGCCCTGGTCTGCACCGACGTGAAACGCGTCGGGCCCGCTGAACAGCGTCAGGCCGTTGCTCGTGCGCAGGCCGCGAACCTTGGCCCAGTTGGCATTCAACCATCCATAGTGCGTCTCAATGAACGCGGTGTACCCGGGGTCCTTATCCGGCTCCTTCATCTGCGGCAGCAGGGATACACCGTGCGCCTGCTTTTTGATGCGCTCATCTTTTAGCTGCATGACTTCGGCCAGCGTCGGCGCAAGGTCGTAGTTGCGCACGATGCCCTTCACGCGCGTGCCCGCCTTGATGCCCGGCGCGCCGCGCACAATCAGCGGCACGTGCGTCGTGGTGTCGTAGCAGTAGTACCCGTGCGTCAACTCGCCGTGCTCGCCGAGACCTTCGCCGTGGTCGGCTGTGATGACCAGCAGGGTGTCTTTGAGTACGTCCAGCGTCCGCAGCCGCTCAATGAAGTTGCCGATCTCGGCATCCGTGAACGCAATCTCGCCGTCATAGGCTGCGATGTCGCCCTCGCCAAACTGGTCCGTGATGCCCGGGCGGCGTACGTACGGCGCGTGGGGATCGAACAAGTGGATGAAGCAAAAGAAGCGATCCGCCCCCTGGCTCGCGATCCAGTCGCCCGCCCGTTGCAGCGTTTCGGGCGCCTTGCGCTCGGCGATGGTTACGCGCCCAGGCTCCAGCTCGCGCACGCCGTCGTCGTCGTACTCGTCAAACCCGCGCTCGATACCGCTGCCGGATTTCATTGTATGAGCCGAAACAAAGGCCCCGGTCTCAAACCCGTCCGCCTTCATGGCCTCTGCCAGCGTGCCCAGCTCATCGGGCAGACGGTGGTACAGGTTGTCGCGCACGCGATGGCCGAGGCTGCTGACACCGGTGAGCTGGGTAAGGTGCGCCGGCAGTGTCAGCGGGTAGCACGTAAAGTGCTGCTCAAACACCACGCCCTCTTCCGCCAGCTTGTCGATCACCGGCGAAGTTTTGCGCTCATACCCGTAGCAACCAAGGTGATCGGCGCGCAGCGTGTCGATACTGATCAAGATCAGATGACGCGGCGCAGCCACTGTTTCCGGCGTGTCGCCTTTGTCCGGCTGATTGAAGTTCTTGTGCCACCAGGTGACGGCAATGCCGCCCACAAGCAGCAACCCGATCACCGTCCAGATGCCGCCGCGCTGCTTGAGCAAAGGCGGCTTGGGCGAGGCGGGCTTTTTTTCTGCTTCAGTCTTCTTGGAATCTTCAGCCATAGCGATTTTGGATTTTAGATTTTGGATTTTAGATTGAACTAACTACCCAAAGCGCGGGCCAGCTAATCCAAAATCGCAAA
>CAZNBU010000390.1:0-2646 GCA_964571035.1 uncultured Planctomycetaceae bacterium
ATCGAGGCTGCTGCCGCCGGCATCCAGCGTCACGGCTGCGCCGTACTTCACGTTGCGATCACTGCCGGCATTCGCGCTGGGTGGATTGTTCACAACGGCCGGATTCACGGTCACCGTTACGGTGTCAGAGGCCATTCCCCCACGACCATCGTCCACGGTCACTTGCATGGTGATCATGGTGGGCGTCGCCACCGTAGGCGCGGTGAAGCTGGGCGTCGCGGTGGTCGCAGCCGCAAGCGTCACCGTCGGGCCAGCCAACTGTGCCCAGGTAAACCCCAGCGGGTCACCGTCCGGGTCAAAGCTGGCTGTCGCGTCCAGGTTGGCAATCTGGCCGGACGTTACCGCAAAGTCGTTGCCCGCATCGGCTGTCGGCGGGTTGTTTGGCGCGCCGTTGTCCATCACGGTTACCGAGACCGTGTCGGTATCTACGCCGCCCTTGCCGTCATCTACGGTCAGCAGGAAGGTGCAAACCTGGTTGCTGCCTACCAGAGGCGCGGTGAAGGTCGGCATTGCGGTGTTGGCGCCAACCAGTGTCGCGGTCGGCCCGGCGGTCTGCGACCATGTGAATGAAAGCAGATCGCCGTCCAGGTCAAAGCTGGCGCTGCCGTTGAGTGTAACCGGCGCACCCTCGTTGACGGTCTGGGGGGTGCCCGCGTCAGCCATCGGTGGGTTGTTGGTGCTGCCGCCGCTATTGGCGTCGATCTCGACTGCCAGGTAGCGAATAACGCCCGGCAAAATCGAAGCGCCGCTTGGGCCGCTGCTGATGTCGTTGACGCGTACCGTCCATGTGCCCGCAACCGTCTTGCCCAGCAGAGCCGTGACGTCGTCGTCGTACTGCCGGGTGTCCGGGTAGACGCCGATCAGGTCGCGACGCGTGCTGGTATCGCTGCTTTCAAGCTGCACCGTCGTGTTGTCCGGCGCGACCAGGAAGACGTTGACGTCGCCGCGGCGCGGGTGCCGGATATCCAGGTAAACGCGGATTGCAGCCACGGTTCCGGCGCTGGTGAAGTTGAACGTGCGGCTGACCCCCGCGGCATTGTTGTCCGGGATGTTCACCGGGGTTGCCGCATTCAACGGGTCTTCAATGACTTCCTGCGTGTGCAGGATCGGGCGCTCGCTCGCCAGCACGAAACCGACCACGTTGTTGAGCACTGTCGGCTGAGGCAAAGCCGGGATGTTGAACCCCCGGACACGCACTTTCCATGTGCCGATGGCGGGGTTGCTGACTTCGCACACCTCCATGTTGTCGCGGCGGTTTGCGCCGGTGCGCACGAACTGGGTGGTCTGGCTGCCGCTACTGGTAAGGCCGCTCCATGGGAAGTGCGTGGTGGTGCCGTTCGGCTCGATCAACTCCATGTCCAGGTCGTTGATCAGTTTTGTGCCCGAGCCTGTGCTCGAATAGATGTCCAGCCACGACAGCGCCACTTTCAGCGGCGTGGCACTGCTGGTCACGGTCAGCGGGTACTCGAGCACTGCACCCTGGCGAATCTGGCCGCGCACAATGTGGCGGCGCTGGTTGTTCTTGTGCTCCAGGATCAGGTCGGCGGCGCGCTTGATATCGAGCTGCCCCCACCCGTACTGGTAGTCGGGGCCGGGGTTGCCGCGCTCCACAGTCGTAACCGCAAGCAACGCGCGCAGAACGTCCGGAGCGAGGAAGCGGCTATTCATCTCGCGATGCCACAGCTCCGAAAGCAGCGTCACCGCCCCGCACACGCTGGGTGACGACATGCTGGTGCCGGACCACTCCGGACCGCCAAAGCTGCTGTCACTGTTCGGCAGCGTGCTGGTCAGGCTTACGCCGTTGGCCATGAAGTGCGGCAACAGCCGCCCGTCGTCGGTCGGCCCGCGCGAGCTGAACCCGGCAATGTTGCCGGTGTCGCTGGCTGCGCCGATCACCAGCGCGTTCTTCATGCAGGTGTCGTCGGTGCAGGTGTTGTCACCTGAGCCGCTGTTGCCCGCGGACTTGCACATGTTCAGGAAGATGTCGCGGATGTCGATGTCGCTGGCTTGCGCGCTGCCGTCATACCCGCCCGTACCGCCGCCGGAGTTGCCGTAGCTGTGATTGTCAGCCACGTGCCGGAAGTAGTGGCGGATGATCTGCCGCTCCACCTCCATACTCCCCCACCCAAGGCTGACCGCGAACGCCTCTGGTGCAAATCCGCGCGCCGCGGCGTTGCCGGTGCCGTCGCTGACCACCGTTCCTGTCACGTGACACGGATGCGATCCCATGGCGGAGGTGTCAGGGATTCCCCACCCTGGCTGCTGGCTGGCAATCGTCGGCGCAAGCAGCACGCGGCCGGTTACGCCGGGAAAGAATGGTGCAAACGGGCTTGGCGAGGTGGCGCTCTGGAAGGCGACGTGGGTATCGCGCGCGACTCCGCCGTCCCACACCCCAACCACCAGCCCCTCGCCAGTCAGGTTGTACCCCGTGGCTGGGCCGACATCGCCGGCGCCCGCCTTAATCAATGTAGCGCTGTTCACGTTGCGGTTGGAAAGGACGGGCTTGAAGTCCACCCACTCTACTAGCGGGCTCGCGACTGCCGCGCGCACCTGCGCCGGCGTCAGTCGTGCATCCAGGAATCGCACAGCCTCAAGATTGAGCTTGCCTTCGGGCGTGCGCGCGGCTTCAACGACCTCCGCACCCAA
>CAZNBU010000390.1:2656-3732 GCA_964571035.1 uncultured Planctomycetaceae bacterium
CAAGCCACTGCTGCGCGTTCGCCGGATCCACGTCGCCCCAGAACAGCAGGCGATAGTCGGCTGTATCGAGGCCCTCAGCCTCAAGCGTTGGCCATAGCAGAGGGCTGCAAGCGTCCATGTCGGCGCGCAGCAGAGTACCGGCGACGTTGGGGGCCTCACTCAAAACAGACTCGATGCGCCCAAGCGACTCGCTGTCGCGAGCGCGCAGGAAATGCGTGTTCGGATAGGCGTAACCAACGAAGGACGCGCCGGCTTGCAATAATTGCCCAGCAAAGTCCGCATCCAACGGATTGCGGAACTTCACGTAGAACACCTGTGTCGCTTCGGACTTCGGGAGCGGGCAGTCCTGACTCGCCAACGCGAATCGAGAACGCAATTCGATCAGTCGAACCCGCTCGTCTGCTGTGAGCTGCTTCAGAAATTCTTGCTGCAAGTGTGTGTCAAAGGGTTTCCCCAGGTCCAGGCTGCTTGCATGCCGCGTGCTCACTTCGTTGCCTGCTTCGGGCGTCTTCTGGCTTGCAACGGGGTTGTAACAGGCCAAGCCGATCGCCAGCGCCAGTACACCCAAACCAGACAACCCCCATGCGGTGTTACCCCGCATTGCTACCTCCTTGTGCGTCCGAAATGCCAAAGAACAAGAGCGACTGCATTAAGGAGAGTTGCCCAGACCCCACCTTGCTGACATGAATGCAGTTATCATAGGAAAGTTCATCGCGCCGCCCATAGGCAAGGCGGCATCGGCGCCTTTGCAAATGCCCATATTGAATGGGGTGCTCGACCGTTCCGCGCGCTGCGGGTACAGTGGTCATGTGCCGGGCGTTGATGTGTGGGCGCGCTGCAAAACCCCACCGCACCTGTGGATACGACTGTGCTTCTGAACACTGAACTGTTTCAAGCCCAACAGAGCATCCTCGAACACGCAAAGAAGTTCGGGCTGGATTTCTTTGACGTCCACTTCGAGATGCTGGACCACGAATCTTTGAACGAAGTGGCTGCCTACGGCGGGTTTCCGACGCGCTATCCCCACTGGCGCTTCGGCATGCAGTACGAGGAGCTGATCAAGGGATACACCTACG
>CAZNBU010000391.1:0-3723 GCA_964571035.1 uncultured Planctomycetaceae bacterium
ACCCTTCGAGAACCTCAGGGTGGCGTGAGGCCCTCGAACGCCAAAATCCAAAATCGCTGGCGCTGCTGCTCGTGGCCGCCGCCACCTTATTCGCCGCGCCCCTCTCCGCCCGCACGGCCGAGCAAGCCGACCTTCTTTATCACCAGATCGGGTCGCAGATGTTCTGTGTGTGCGGGTCGTGCCGCGAGGGCCTGCTGGTTTGCAGCATGAACAACTGCCAGGCCAAGGCGTTGCAGCGGGCCTTCCTGCAGGAACTTTGTGCCAACGAAAAGAACGACGCCCCAGCCATCAAAGCCGCCATGGTGGAACGCTTCGGCAACGGTGTGTTGCAGGTACCGGAAGACAGCCACATCTACCCGATTCTCGCGATCGCCGTGGCGCTGCTGGCGGGCGCGTTCGGGGCCGGGTTCTGGGCCATCTCGCGGCGCGGCGATGCCCCCGCACAGCCCGTGGCCGGCGGGTCGGCGCCCGACGAAATGGAACAGCGCATCCAGCGCGAACTCAAGGAGCTGGAATGAGCCGCAACTGGGTGAAAATCCTGCTGGCCGGCGCAGCCGCCGGCGCGATCACAGCCACCGTCAGCCTGCTGCTTGCGCCGCTGGTGTTCGCGCTTGTCGCGATCACGCTGTCGCCGTTCGCACGGCCAAAGCGGCTGTGGTTCGTGGGCGACGTCGAAAGCGAGTTCCGTATCGTGTCGCGCCGCCGCGAAGAGGCGCTGCGCGCGCTGAAGGACCTCGAAGACGACCTGCTGGCCGGCAAGGCCTCGCGCGAAGAGTCTGAGCAGATGCGCCCAGCCCTGTTGCAAACCGCCAAGGACCTCACTGCGCAACTCGACGCGTTGCAACAGCGCCGCGCCGAGGCCCGCAAGAAGATTGAAGCTGAGCTGGCCCGGGCGGGGACGCGGTCTGAATGAAGATGGACGCCAAAGCGTACACCTGCCTTGTCATGCTTGCGGCTTCGCTGTTCGCCGGGATCGCGGGCGCGCAGGGAACTATCTCGGGCACATTGCGCGACCCCGCCGGCACCACCACCTGGTTTGCCGAGCCCGTGACCGTCGCGGCGCTGGTGCTGCCGGACGATGCCCACCCGTTCAATGAAATGTGCGCCGGCACCTGGCAGGAGGCGCTGTCCGCGCTCGCGGACGGCAAGCAGCCCGAGACGCCGCTGGGCGGGCTGGTCACGGGTGTTACGCCGGAAAGCTCACGGTTCGTGACAGCCGAATCGGACGGTCAGTTCAGGATCAACGAGCTGCCGTACGAGCGCCGCCTTGCGCTGGCGGCGCGGATCGACGGCGTGTGGTGGCCGGCTGCGCGGGAGTACTGGCTTACGCCGGAGCAGCAGAACGCCACTATAGAGATCCCATTCTTCACCTTGGACCCGAGCCTCTCCCCCACGCTCGCGCTGCATCGCATGGACGCGCAGTTGACCATGCGCGAAGACCTCAAGTTCGCCGGCCTGCGCGTGATTGAAACCATCCGCGTCGAGAACACCGATCCGACTCGCGGCACCATGGTCGAGATCAGCCTCGACCTGCTGATGCCGCCGGACATCCTGGCGCGCTTTCTGCCCGTGATGTACGGCTCGCAACTGCTGTTTCTCCAAGGCACGGACGCGCTGCCCGCGGTCAACGGCGACCAGGCTTCGCCGCTGGCGCCGCAGTCATGGAAGTTCGGCGGGGCCGACACGATGCACGGCTCAAAAGCCGTCTACAACCGCGGCCCGCAGCGCAGCGCCGACAACTGGCACCTGCTGAACACCGACGGCCTGCACATGCTGGGCGCGGGCGAAACCCGCTTTGTCGAGAACGCGTCGCCTTCGGGCCGCAGCGCCACGCTGGTGTTTCGCCGCCCCGTGCCGCCCGCGCTGAACGGCAAGCCGGGCACGCTCATGCTGCGCCTGCAACACCGCGCGGGTGTGCCGGACAACGATCCCACGGCCAAGGTGCAGCTCAAGCGCTCGTTCTCGCTTACCTTGAAGCGCGCAGAAGCCTCGATCGGCGACGGGCTCACGCTTGCGGCGCTGGTGCCGGAGGGCCACCGCAAGCTTTACGGCGCGCCGAACGGCGCCGAGTTCGCGTCAACCGAGGTGCCGGCGCTGGCGGCGGGCAACGTCGCCGAGATCATCCTGGGGCTGAACGCCGAGGCGCAACTGGCGCTGGGCAAGATGTCAGGACCCGCAACACAGCCGGCGAGCGAGCTCGCCGCCGATAAAGATGAACTCAAATGGAACGTACTGTTCCAGTGGCTCGCCGCCTTCTTTGGGATCGCGTTCATCGGCGCGTTGGTCGCCTCGCTGCGCTGGCCGCGCGACAAGCAGCTTGAGCGACTGGCCACACTGCCCGCTTCGCGCGCCGAAGTAGTGAAAGCCCTATCGATACTGGAAGCCGACTACCGCGCGCGTCGCATACCCGCCAGGGCGTACGTCGAGCAGCGCGCGCGGCTGGTCAACCGGGTGATCGAGTTCGACGCGCGGCAATCCGAAGAAGCCGAAGAGGAAAAGCATGCGCCTTGAGTGCTCCGGGTTGACGCGCAACTTCGGCGCCACGCGCGCCCTGAAGGGCGTTGACCTGAGTGCGGCACCGGGCGACGTCATCGCAGTCGTCGGGCCCAACGGCGCGGGCAAGAGCACGCTGATCCGCATCCTCGCCACGCTGCTGCGCCCCGATGAAGGCTCGTACCGCATCGGCGAGCTGGACTCGCGCAAGGATGCAATCAAGCTGCGCGCGCACGTCGGGTACCTCGGCCACGAAAGCATGCTCGACGGAACGCTGACCGCGCGCGAAAACCTGCGCCTGTTCGCGCGCCTTTACGGCGCGTCACCCGAGCGCGTCGACCAGTCGCTCGAAAGCTTCGGCGCAACCAGGTACGCCGACCACCCAGTATCGGAGCTGTCGCGCGGGCAGGAGCAGACCACTGGCCTGTGCCGCGCGCTGCTGCACGACCCCGCGCTGTTGCTGCTCGATGAACCGTCCACCGGGCTTGACGCCAACGCGCAAGCCAAGCTCTGGCAGACCGCCAAAGACCACGCCGCAGCCGAGCGCATCGTGATTTTCACCACACACGATCACACAGCCGCCGGCCAGGTCGCCACACGCCGGGTGGAGTTAAAGGAAGGAAGCATCGTCCGGGCGGATGGGTGACCATCGGTTACCCGCGCGATACACGGGTTGCACGCCCGCGCGCCGCAGATAGCATTGTAGACCCCTCTTAAGTGCGGAACCGGCTGTCTGTGGGGCATTTACGACAACCGCGCCGCGCGCAGCCCACGACTGGCGTAAGCTTTGCGGGGGTAAACATCCAGACAGGCGCTGGAGGTACAATGGAACGCAGCAACAGATCAGGATTCACCCTGATCGAGCTCATCATTGTGGTCGGGATTATCGGCGTGCTGGTCACCGTGCTGCTGGCGGTGCTGCTTAGCGCTACCGGCCGCGGCGACGAAAGCAGGGCCGACAATTTCGTCAAGAACATTGCTCCCGCAGCCATCACCGAGTGGCAGGGCGCGACGGCCCGCAACAGCAGCACGTACCCGCGAAGCCCGAACCTCAAGGGCGGCAAAGACTACGTGGACGGCAACATCGAACTGTACGAAGAACTGGTAACCAAGCGCGAGAAGGCCGGCAAGGCGCCACTGATCGCGGCGGATCACTACGATGTCGGCACGCACAACGGCAAGCCGGTGTTCATGGACCCCTGGGGCAACCCGTACATCTACCGCAACTAC
>CAZNBU010000392.1:0-3712 GCA_964571035.1 uncultured Planctomycetaceae bacterium
TGCTGCTGATCAACCACGGCCCGGAGCCGTTCCAAGTTAAGCGGGGCGAGCGTATCGCGCAGATCATCCTCGCCCAGGTCGCCCGCGCCGAGCCGATTGAAGTGAGCGAGCTCAATGAGAGCGGGCGCGGCGAGGGAGGATTCGGCAGCACGGGGCGGTAGGGCTGGTGAAGCATGTCGAATCGGCAATCGCAGACGACGCGGCGGGTGGCGATCGCGGCGATCTTGATCGTGCTGCTTGCGGCTGCGTTGCTTGTAGTCATTCTCGTTAACCGGACAGACGCGCCGGAAGTCGCCCCAGAGCCTGTCGTCACAGCCTCGCAGGCTGCACCGCCCAACACCACACCGGCTGAAACTCCGCGAGAAATGCCGGAGCCTGGTGAAAAGGCGCCGCAGGCCGTGGAACCCGCACCTGAGCCCGCGCCGGAAGAAGTCGGCGACTTCCTGCTTCAACTGAACCTGCCGAAAACATGGCCTGTCGATGTTCCGTGCATTGTCGAGGTCGTGCCTTACCCGGAAGATGAAGGGGGCATTTGGCCGCGCCCAAACACCCGCGAGGTCCTCATCAGCCGCGAATCGGGTGCGCGGGTACCTGTATCGATTCCTGATTCCGGTGGCGCGCTCCTTATTCGCGGGCCGAAAGTGCAGCGAATGTTCGCCAGCATGAAGTGGCAGGACGACAAGGCGGCGCTGCAAATGGAGGTCGGAGATCAAACGGACAAGCGGCTCAACGCCTTGCGGATGGATTCACTCGTCTTCCGCCCGGGCTCAATCGCCCGGGGTTCAACATTCGAGGTGCGGGTACGGCCGATGGTCACGGTGTCGGCGGTTACGCTCGACGCTCGAGGTACGCCGTTTTGGCCCAGAGTAGAGCCACACTGGGAACTCTCTTGGTCCCTCCACTTTCAACCGGACACGATCCCAAAAATAGGCAGCCGGTCCAACTTCACGAGAGAAGGGGTTACCGCCTACTGGCAGGTGCCGGCGGGCGTCGGATTCTACATCGGCGGGGTAGGCAGCGGGGCCGAACCAGCTGAGGTGCGGCGCGAGGCGCCCGAAGACACGGAAACGTTGGCGATTTCGTTCCGGTTCACTGAAGCCGCGCTTGGCCGCATTCGTGTGCTGTCGCAGGACGGCGCGCCGCTGCCGGATGCACAGTTCAGGTTCCCATCCGCCGACGGCGCGCAGTTTTCGAAGCAGGTAGACACATTGGATGCGCCACCCGGTACGTTTGTGTTCCTGATGCCGGAGAACCCCCGAGATTTCGTAGTCTGGGAACCGAACCATCTTCCTCAGTTGTTGCGTAGCGGCGCGGTCCCGCGTGACGGCACGTCCGTGGACGTCACACTTCAGCGGTCTCAACCGGCGGTGCTGGTCAAGGTGGATTTTGACCCGCCGATTAAGCCTGAAGATCGCCTTCCGATCACGTTGAAGGTCACCGTGGGCACGTTCGTCGGAAGCGACCAATTCTCCTGGTCCTACGAAGTCGAATTGCCTGCCAGTGGCGAGTACACCGTTTCCGCCCAACAGGGGCGCACGCCCTTTGTCAGGCCCCAGTCTCGCTACTACGCGTTCGAGCAGTTGGAGAAGTCTGAGCAGGCTGGACTATTCCTGCGCCGCTTTGTCGCGCGCATTCGGAGTGGTGTCTACGTGCGGTTCACGGACGGCGATTTGTCGTGGGATGCAAGCAAGCGAATACAGATGCGAATGCATCGCCCGTTGAATGTCCGTGGCAGTTCCGAGTCTACAGCCGAAGACAGCGGCTACGTCGATTTCAGCCCGGAGGATCGCGCACGCGCCGAGGGGCCATGGTTCATCAACCTCGCGCCCGGCGAATGGGTGCTGACAGCGATGCAGGACGGTGTCACCGGGTTTGTTGAAACTACGGTGGGCGCGACGCCCCACGAAGTCGAGATCAAGCCGGTGCGGCGCTACCGGGACTGGGTCAACCTGAAGATCGTGGACTCCACCGGCGAATGCAGCGAGAAGGGCACAGTGCTGTTTTCGGGGCGGTCGCGAATCGGGGCAATGCAGCGCGCCCGCAGTAGCCTGCAGCGAATGGTCGAAGGCCTGCTGGCGCGCAACGAACCGAACGAGCCGAGGGAGGGAGAGATAACCTATTACCATTGCATTGCGGTCTGCGCGCACCGCAGCGGACGCGTGTTGGTGCCGGGGTGGTTTGAGACCCAGGTGCTCGTAATGCCGCCCGAGTCTTTCGCTGTCTACCAGGGTGTCATCGATTTTGAAGCGGAGACTGTCACCATCACTCGGGCGACGTGGACGGGCAGCGCATCCTTCTCGCCGGTCGAGTCAGCCACGGACGAGCAGCGGACGCTACTGGCGGAAGAGGGGTGGGTGGTGTGTGTTGTCGAGGATCGTGCCGACAATCCCCGCGACGCCAATGCCGAGTTTCCCTGCAGGAACGGCGCGGTCAGCATTTCGTCGCTTCCGCCGGGAAGCTACGTGGCTTGGTATCATCGCGAGATCGTGACGGAGGAGGTTGACCCGACTACAGGGCGGGTGACGGGGCGTGCAACAAGCGGCCAAGCCTTTGATCGAGTGAAGTTCGAAGTGCGCAGCGGGCACACGTCAGTGTCGCTGCCCGCGTCACGCGAATGAGCCGCGCTGCCACTTGCCGTCGATTAGCAGTTCGTGGGGGCGGTACTGTTGTTTGTAGTCCATGGTTCGGCAGCCCTTTACCCAGTACCCGAGGTAGTAGTGCGGCACGCCTTGCTGGCGGCACCAGTCGATTTCTTTGAGGATGCTGTACACGCCTATGCTGCGTTCGGCTTCGCCCGGCTCGAAGTAGTGGTAGACGCTGCTTAGTGAGCGGCGGTTTTGGTCGCAGATGCTTACGCCCAGCAGCTTGCCGGTGGCGTCGCGGTACTCGATCTCCACCGTCTCTACGCACGACGAATACAGGAAGTCGCGAAAGCTTTCGATGTCGGCGCCCTGCGGGCTGTTGCGGTGCTGCATGTGCAGGTAGCGCCGGTAGACGTCGTGTTTCTCGGGCGTCACTTCCGGCTCGTGCACGCTCATGCTCACGTCGGCGTTGCGGCGCAGCACGCGGCGCTGGGTCTTGCTGGGTTTGAACTCTTCCACCGGGATGCGGATCGGGATGCACTTGCTGCATGACTCGCACACGGTGCGGTACAGGATGTTGCCGCTGCGCCTGAACCCGCGATCCATCAGCTCGTGGTAAGCCGCCGGCTTGACCTGCCAGGCAAGCCAGGCCTCCTCGGTGGCGGTAAGGCCCGGGAGGTAGCTGCAATCATGGGAATGGCGCCCCAGCGGCACCGAGTGCGGGCCGATGAGGGTTTGGAGATTGAGGGAGTGTGAGGTCATGGGTTGGGGTTTTGGGTTTCGGGTTTTGGGGAAGGCTCCGCGAGTCATTGTGTCGGCCCTCACGGGCCTTGGGAATCTTTTGCCGCGCGAATCCCAAGCCTTACGGCTTGGGCTACGATCTTACGCCCCCAGAGGGGGCTTTTCAGCGCCGCTCGCGGCGCGCAAGAGCGTAGCGCGGCGTGCAATGCCGAGAATCCAACGTCCCCAGATGCAGCGTTTCAGCGCCGCTTGCGGCGCGTAAGACCGTAGCGCGGCCCGTAAGGGCCGGGAAACGAGCACCACCCTGTCAACCAAGGCCCGTGAGGGCCGACAGACCCAACACCCAACACCCAACACCCAACACCCAACACCCAACACCCAACACCCAA
>CAZNBU010000393.1:0-3690 GCA_964571035.1 uncultured Planctomycetaceae bacterium
AGCGGCCATGCCCGCGAGCGCAAACGGCAGGGCGAACACGGTGGGTGCCAGCTTCACAAAACTGGCATAGGTGCGGATCAGTTTGATCGGGCTCTGCACGCCAACAGGCAATCCAGACTAGCCCCGCGTGTCAACGCGGGGCATCGGGAGGGTGACTAATCCCTATGGGCGAGGCTGCATCAAAGCGGTAGACGTTGATGAACGCTTTGTGTTCCGGGTCGCGAACCGTTGCAATGCCCCGGCATTACTGCCGGGGCTAGACTGCTATCACGTACGCCGCGTGGGTTCCGCTTATGCTGGCCGCGTCGTGTAGGATTGCCTTTGGCGCCGCCGCGATCTTTTGTTGCGGCTCGCCTCCGGCCAGCGGCTGATACGCCTCGCCGTTGCTCAGCATCAGCACGTTGGCTGCGAACTGCTGCGCCCCGGCGGCTGGGTAAGTGCCGAAGCTGCCTCGGTGACTCACAACCGGCGCTTCTGCAAAGCGCCGCAGCGCATCCTCACGCGCGTTACATACCCGGGTGCAGCGCGCGCCGCCGTCGCGGTTGTTGGTTACGAGATCGATTTCTGTAGCGCTTGCCACTGACTCCGCCACGTCCGCGCCGCCGGTGTCGTGGCGGCCGATCCGCGTTGCCACAACCCGCGCCAGCGCGCGGCGGGGCGTGTCGTCGCGCTCCAGCACCGCGACCGCGGCGCCGTCTCCGGGAATCACCGCTTGCCGCGAGCCCCACGGGTCGATGCCGCGTGCCGACAGATCCAGCGAAACCTGGTGCGTCTGCGAACCGAACTCGTGCAGCAGGTCGGTCATCTCGTCCGCGCCGCCGACCAGGATCACGTCGGCGCGGCGCGCTTCCAGCAACCCGACCGCGGTGTCCAGCGCGGCTTCGAAGCAGATGTCGCGCTGCGCCGTCGTCAGGTTCACGCCGGTCGCGTTGATGTCGAGCGCGATCTGGCTTGCCAGAATCCCGTGCACGCTGTTCATGAACTGCAGCGGCGACGCGTGCTGCTCGCCCTGTTCAAGCCACGAGTCCACAAATTTCTGCGTAACGTCCATCGCGCCGAAGCTGGTGCCGAAGACGACGCCAAGGCGCGACGGGTCCATCGAAGCGGGATCAAGCTCGGCATGTTTTAAGGCCTGCCGCGCGGCGACGGCGCTCATGCGCGCCAGCCGGAACATGCGGCGCAGCTTGCGTGGCTCGATCAAGCCTTCGGGTTCCGCGGCGACCGCCATGTAAGCGGGCGCCGTCACCACGCTGCCGTTCAGCCGCTTGACCTGGTGTGGGCGGCAGGGATTGTCGCCGTTGATCAACGCGCGCCGGAACGCCTGGGTGTTGGGGCCCAGCGCGCTGACTACTCCGATGCCGGTGACGACTACTGGCATCAGACACCCTCCGACGAAGATTTTGGATTTTGGATTTTGGATTTTGGATTCGCTGCTGCACGTAGTCGCACGCGCAGACCGCTTGCGCAGTTCTTCGTGGTTCTTCCTGTGCTTTCGTAGGCCATGCCGTTCAATCCAAAATCGAAAATCCAAAATCTAAAATCGACTAAACACCAGCGCCGCGTTGTTGCCGCCGAAACCGAAGCTGTTGGACAGCACGTGCTTCAACCCCCGCGCGGGCGCGGTTTCTGGGACCAGCTTGATCGGGCCATCATCCAGCGCTTCGCGCAGGCCCAGGTTGGCGGGCAGCGCTTCGTTCATCAGCGCCCACGCGCTCACCACGGCTTCCACGCCGCCCGCAGCCGCCAGAGTGTGCCCGAAAAAACGCTTGGTGCTGCTTACCGGCACGTCCGCGCCGAACACATCGTGGATGGCCCGCGCTTCTGTGCGGTCGTTGTCCTGCGTTGCCGTGCCGTGCGCATTGATGTACCCGACGTCGCTCGTGCGCAACCCCGCCTGCGCCAGCGCCTCGCGCATTGCGGCGATCGCGCCTTTGCCCTCGGGATGCGGCGCAGTCAGGTGGTGCGCGTCGCACGAGTGCCCATACCCGGTGACGGTCGCCAGCACCTTTGCGCCGCGCTTGCGCGCGTGGTCCAGTGATTCCAGCACGAGCATCCCCGCGCCTTCGCCTACCATCATGCCTTGCCGGTCGCGGTCAAACGGGCGCGGGCCGTCGGGGCTCACGACTTTCAGCGCGCAGAACCCGTTGAACGCGATGCGCGACAGGCTGTCCGCGCCGCCCGCCAGCATCACATCGGCGCGGCCATTGCGGATCGCGTCAGCAGCCAGTCCAATCGCGTTGGCTGCGCTGCTGCATGCAGTCATGAAGGTCAGTGTCGGGCCGGACAGCGAAAACACCCGTGCCATCAGGTCCAGGGTGGTCGCGCCCTCATGCACGAATATTCCGCGCGAGTTGTCGCGCGTGCGCTCGCCCGATTTGGCGCGGTGCCATTTCTCGATGTAAATGCGTTCACTGGTCAGTGTGCCGCACACGCTTTGCCCAACGTGCGCCCCCGCGCGCATTGTCGCAAGCGCGGTACGGTCCAGCCCGGCCTGGTGCAACGCTTCAGCGGAGGCTACGAGCGCCAGCATGTCTGAGCGCGACATGCGTACCGCCGGCGGGGCGGCGTTGCCAAGCAATTCATCGAGGTCCGCGTTCAAATTGCCGCGGTACTGCCCGACCGGAAACTCGCCAAGCGCGGTCTCCCACAACGAGAGCTCACCGACGCCCTCGCGGCCCGAGCGCAGCGCTTCATCCATTGCCGCGAACCCGCGACCGGTGGCGCCGATCACTCCAAGGCCGGTGATTGCAACGGGAGTAAGGGGCTTCATGGGTCTGCCGGCTACTTCGTGCGGTTGTCCTGCACGAACTGGGCGAGGGTGTTCAGTGTCGCGAATGCCTGTTTGCCAACCTCCGACGACCCGATCTTGGCGCCGTAGGTCGTCTCCATCAGCATCACGAGTTCAAGCGCATCCACACTGTCGAGGCCCAACCCCTCGCCGAACAGCGGGGCGCTGGGGTCTACGCCCGCGGGATCGACGTCCTCAAGGTTCAAATGCTCAATGATCAGCGTCTTGATCTCGTCAACCAGGGAATTCACTGCTTCTGCCCTTGCCATACAGCCCCCGAAAGCCGCGGCCTCTCGACGCGCGACGCAAGGGCTACTATACGCAGGGCGTCCGCACACTGTAAAGCAGAGGACTTCAGGGTGGCCAAGATTGCGCTGGTTACGGGGGCTTCGCGCGGCATCGGGCGCGCGATTGCGCAGCGGCTGGCCCGCGACGGGTTCACGGTATGGGTGGGCTACGCCGGCAACCGCGAAGCCGCCGAGGGGCTGTGCAGCGAGATCGGCGGCACCGCGATCGGGTTTGATGTCGCGGACCCCAAGGCCGTGAATGCCGCGCTAGAGCCGCTGATTGAAGAGCACGGCGCGCCCGACGTGATCGTCAGCAACGCGGGCGTCACCAAGGACGGGTTGATGGCCATGATCAGCGCCGAGGAGTGGCAGCGCGTGATCGACACCAACCTGGGCGGGTTCTTTCACGTGGTGAAAGCCTGCCTGCGGCCCATGCTGCGGCGGCGCAGCGGGCGCATCATCGCGATCAGCAGCGTCAGCGGGCAAGCCGGCAACCCTGGCCAGGTGAACTACTCCGCCAGCAAAGCCGGGTTGATTGGTGCAGCCAAGTCGCTGGCAAAAGAGATCGCGTCGCGCAACATCACCGTGAACGTGGTCGCGCCGGGGTTTGTCGAG